>CAMNGW010000245.1 GCA_946538615.1 uncultured Clostridia bacterium | reverse complement strand
GGTCTTTATATGCTGATCTATCTGGGCTGATCTGCGGGGAGAATATGCAGATCGAGGGCTTCTGGTACTATCTGTTCACAGGTGTTTTTGAAGCAGCAACGATCCATTATGCCGTGGCAAAAATTTTTGGGCCGCTGATTTTTGGACGGGGATGGTGCGGCTATGCGTGCTGGACCGCAATGGTCCTGGATTTTCTTCCTTATCAGGTACCGGCAGGACCGAGAAAGAAATGGGGATGGATCAGATATCTTGCCTTTGCCCTTTCCCTGGTTTTCGTTTCCGCGCTGTTTCTTGCCCATGTGGGGAACATAGAGAGGATCATGTTCTGGGCCTTTATCATCGGGAACATCCTGTATTATGCAGCCGGGATCATCCTTGCCTTTGTGTGTAAAGACAACCGCGCGTTCTGCAAATACGTCTGTCCGGTCACAGTATTTCTCAAGCCGATGAGCTATTTTGCCCTGCTGAGGGTAAAATGTGACAAGGAAAAATGCATTTCATGCGGGAAATGCAAGCGGGTGTGCCCGATGAATGTGGACGTTACGGACAATTCAAGAAAGCGGAAAAACGGCACAGAGTGCATCCTCTGCATGGAGTGCGTAAAAAACTGTCCCAAAGGTGCCCTGTGACCATTTCTCTTCAGGCACTGACAGGACGAAGGATTGCGCACCGGAAGCTGCTCAGTCAAAGGTGCAGGGCTGTTCCCGCAGCCCCCAAAGAATGTGCCGGAGACGTACAAAGCATGTGGGTCTGCCTTTTTATGGTTCCACATGTCAGGAGCAGGCGGTCCCGGCAGGCGCTGCGGTGAAGGCTGTTTCCTGACAGGTCCGGCAGCCTTCATGCGCAAAGCGTGATCCACATATGAAAGGGCCCCGCCTGAAAGCAGGGCCAGGATGTTCCTGTAAAAATGCGGTTCTGATTTGCACCATCTGTCCTTTTCCTGGCAGTGAGTGGGCTCTGGACAGTTTCTGTCCACTATGTGCCGTGAGCGGCAGGACGGCTGACTGCTCCTGCTGTGCAGACCAGGCAGAGTGTTTCTCAGATGTGCAGAGAACCTGCCGCCGAATTGCCCGCAGAGACCTTTCCTGGGGGCTTTTTCAGGTTTCTTCTTTCCAGTTGAGCTGTGCATCTACCAGGTGCATGTACGTTCATTTTTGCCTGCAGTACAGGAAAGAGCATGGGAAAATGGAGTTGTCCGGAAAAAAAGAAGGCAGTAAAATAGGGTACAGACGGGCAGCGGCCTCAGGCCCAGGAAAAGCAGTGTACCATGACCGGAATGTACTTCCGGGAGACTCCGTACAGGTGGGACCTTTTGCAGGCCGGTCAGGATGTGACACGCGTTATCTGACCTGCATCCTGCAGCAAGAAGATACCGCTGCCCGGGGATCCTTGTGTGCACACCGGTCCAGGAAAGGACCAGGAGGCCGGCATGGACCAGCTATTCACGATACACAGAGAGGAAGCGTACCTGACCCCATGTTCAATCAACACGATATTTCAAGAGACGCATGCATGCTGCATGGACCATTGGCTTACCATGGCTATGACTGGTGGTGGCACTCCTTCACTGCACAGGATGCACAGACGGGTGAAGACAAGCCATTTTTCATTGAGTTTTTTGTCTGTAACCCCGCTCTTGCTGAGGACCGGCCTGTACTGGGCCAGCTTGAAGCTAACCGGGCTGCAGGGAAACGTCCTTCTTATCTGATGGTTAAAGCAGGGGCTTGGGGTGAAGGAGCCTGTCAGCTGCACCGTTTCTTTTCATGGAAAGATGTCACGCTCCATAATGATGCCCCTTATCAGATCAGCGCCGCAGACTGTATGGCATGTGAGACGGCTCTCAAAGGCAGTGTGACCATCACCGAAAGCGACGCAGAGGCACATCCTGAATGGATGTGCAGTGCAGGTGAGATGAGCTGGGACCTGACAATTGACAAGCAGATTGCTTTCAATGTGGGATACGGGGCCAGCAAGCCCCTCAGGGATGCTGAAGCTTTCGCCATGTACTGGCACGCAGAAGGAATGAAAAGCGCCTTCAAGGGAACAGTCACGTACAATGGCAGACTTTATAACGTTACACCAGAGAAGTGCTATGGCTATGCTGACAAAAACTGGGGACGTGACTTCACGACCCCGTGGGTATGGCTGTCCTCCAATTGTCTGGTCAGCAAAAAGACTGGCAAGCAGCTGAATAACAGCGTCTTTGATATTGGGGGAGGCAGGCCGAAGATATATTTTGTACCGCTGGACCGTCGGCTCCTGGGTGTATTTTTCTACGAAGGGAAGGAGTATGATTTCAATTTTTCCAAGCTCCACCTGATGGTGAAAACCACATTTTCTTTTGAAGAAAAGGGAGAAGAAGTCGTCTGGCACGTCCGTCAGGAAAATATCCATGCGGCCATGGAGACAGAAGTGCACTGTCTGAAGAAGGATATGCTGCTCATCAACTACGAAGCACCAGACGGGAGCAAGCGCCACAAACGGCTCTGGAACGGCGGCAATGGGTGGGGGACAGTGAAGCTGCTTGACAGGCAGGACGGACAGCTGGTCCTGACCGATGAGATTGAAGCAACACATATCGGCTGTGAATACGGGGAATATGACCACGAGGACCAGTATGAATCATGATTCTTCTGTAAAGGAGCGGGTGCATGTGAAACGCATCGTATCATTCTTCTTTGTTCTGCTTCTTCCGCTGACTTTTGTTTGCCTGCACAGGAGCGCACGGGGTGAGGTTTCTGACGACATCACCGTGGGAACAGAATTGTCCCTTGAGGACATCACAGATTTCTATTATACCTATGATGCACCGTTGGCCATGTCACGTTATCAGCGCTACAGGTTCTACGTGGAGGATGGGAAGCATTTTTTCTATCATGAGACACGCGAAGGCGGTGCATGGCCGCTGACAGAAGAGTATATTTCAGATTCCGGCATGGTGGAGCTCAATGACGGACAATGGGACACATTCTGTTCTTATCTGGCTGGCGGTACTGCGAGGAAAAGAGAAGAGTCCCTTGATACCGGTGATGCTGGGCCCTGGCTGTTTATCTACTGGAATGGCGGAGAAAAAGAAGGCAGGGAATTTTATTTTGAAAACAGTGGTACGGTACTTGCCTTTGAAGCATTCTGTGAATCGGTCAGGGAAGAGCATGCTATGAAGATCAGGGTCTCAGATGGTACGCATACGGTAATCTATGAGCTGAACAGCAGTATCCCTGCGAAAAGTCTGTACAGCCTGCTGCCTTTTGACGCAGAAGTGGAGAACTACGGAGATAATGAAAAGATTTTCTATCCGCCGCAGGAAATTGATGCCAGGAATGGCATCGAGGGGAGTGGCGCAGCGGGCGATCTGGCACTGTTTTCTCCCTGGGGCAATGTAGTCATGTTCTATGGGGACTTCGGGGCCTATCCGGGGCTGTATATTCTGGGTCGGGCTTTGGAAGGGGCACAGGAGGTAAGCAATCTTTCCGGAACGGTCCATGCAGAGGCAGAGGGAAAGGACAGGGACTGATCCTGACAGGCAGAGACTTGAAGGGACATCAGGACATTTCTCGGAATCCTATTTGTAATGGTTGTCTGATGAACAGGAAAGTGGTTTCTTTTAGTTTATGATCTGAAGACACACATTCAAAGAGGGCGCTGTACAGGTACCTGCCTTCTGCTGCAAAGGTGGTCCAGCTCATACAAAAGACAGCAGGTGATGAAGCTGTCAGGATGCTTTTGGTCTGATGGACGAATATTCTGGGAATGGCAGCAGCATATCAGGTCAAGAATCCCAGACAGATTCCGGGTACACAGCTGGTTTAGTTAAACCCTACCAGTTCGGAACGGCAGGAAAGGGGCAGTGGCCGAATGTGGAATCTGGAAAGAACCTGTTATGTACACAGCTCAAAGGGGCACTACAAGGCGGGATGCCAGGGAGCACCATTAATATCTCGCGGATGGTCCCGGTTAATGCGCCTGTGATCGCGGTCGGTGCATTTCCTGTGATCGGCTGCATGCGCATCCAGTCATCTGGTGAGAAAAGAAATAAAGCAGGACCATTTTGCGTGCCGCTGTGCTGCAGGGCCTGCTTTTATTGTATGATGTAGCAGCTTCCTGTTTTGACATGCCAAGAAGGCTGGAAAGGTCAGGACTATAAGCACCTGAGCATGGACTTGAATACACAGTCAAAAGAATTCAGACATCAAAAAATGACAACTTGAATCACAAATCATGATATTGCAATAAAATGGCCTTTCATTTACCATTTTGTATATGCAAAGGACAAAACAGGGCAGGCGTGCTGCCAGCATGAGAGCAGTCCTGAGGATTGCCGCAGCCAAGGTGAAGAGGAGGATCCGTTGTGGAACTGAAACTGTTAGGCACAAGCGCGGGTGAAGGCTACCCGGGATTCTGGTGTGAATGTGAAAACTGTACGCTTGCAAGAAAACTCGGTGGGAAAAATATCCGCGGGAATTCTTCAGCACTCCTGGACAGTGATGTTCTCCTGGATATGAATGCCCATTCCATTGATATGTTCCCCCATATGGACGTGCATCCGCAGAACCTGCAGACACTGCTGGTGACGCATCCGCACCGTGACCATTTTGTTCCTTATTTTCTTCAGTGGCGTTCCATGGCCCCAAGGTACCGCGGTGTGCCGGAAGAACAGCTGCACAAAGAAATCAGTGCCTGCTTCAAAGAGCTTCCCTGGCTGGATATCTATGGGAACAGCTTTGCAGAGGAAGCACTGAATGGTGATCATGAAGTCGCTGGTAAAGAAGAACTGTGCAAATTCAGGTTCCACAGGGTGGAAGCAGGGAAGAAGTTCCAGGTCAGGGACATGGAGATCATGCCGGTGAGAAGCATCCATACGGAGATCTACGGCTTTTCCTTTAACTATATTATCAGGCGCGGCGGGAAAACACTGCTCTACGCGCTGGACACAGGCGGATGGGAGCCGGAGATGCTGGAGATTATCCTCAGCTACGCCTATGACTGCGTCGTGATGGAAGGAACTTTCGGGCTTGGCGCTGAGGTGGAAGGCCATATGTGCCTGAAGAAGAACCGGGAGTTTATGGAAACGCTCACCAAGCATGGGTGCTGGAAAGGCGAACCCAACCTCTGGCTCACGCATATCGCTCCTCACTGGGCCCCGCCCCATGACATGTATGAGGAGATCGTCGCAAAAGAAGGTATGCACCTGGGTTGGGA
>CAMNGW010000244.1 GCA_946538615.1 uncultured Clostridia bacterium | reverse complement strand
GATGGAAAAAACTCAGGAAAATCAACACTTACGACTTGACACTATGGGGAGATATTTCAAAACTGGCGGGCGCCTCACTTGAGTCACCGTCACCAGTCATCTCCTTGTGCGGATGTTTTTCAAAAGTAAGGGACGCATCTTTCTCTCCGTCACCGTCTGTATCGTACCAGCCATGGACCCGGACAGACCCGACAGTAAAGGTTTCCCCATGAACGATGATTTTGTCCCCCCGCTTCAGATTTTCAATGGACCCACGATCGTACAGGTCTTGGGCATAGAGGGATAATATGAAATAGCCGTCTTCCAGATGGTCTGTGTCCCTGACACCGATGCAGTAGCGGCCGTCAGGCAATCCGTCCCGGGCAGCTTCTTTTGGAACAATTGTCAGATCAGACGCAGCATGCCAGCCTCCTGGAACGGCCATCTCTTCCATCTCTTGATGCTTTTCCATCAAAGACGCGGTCAGGCTCCAGAATGCATCTGCATGAGTGATCTCATAATTTTCCGTTCCGCCGACACACAGCCATTTTGCTTCAAACCGGACACCGCCACTCGTTTTGTCGGTCAGACAGAATACGATCTGCGGGTACCAGTCCGTGATGGACGCATCCACCTTTTCACCAACCCGGATTGCATTGACTGCGTCCCACAGCAGGGCAATCTCAGATGGGTCATCTGTGGTGAATTCGCCGGTGGAGGAGCCATATCCGTCGGTGTAATAAACTTTTCCAATTGTGATGCCCTGGTCCAGTTTTCTTTGGATTTCACCCAAGTCAGTCATGGACTGAATCGTTTTCGGGGCCTCATCTGCGAAAGCTATGGAAGCCATCAGCAGGGTCCCTATCAGCAGGATGATTGCCTTTCTGATCATCTTTGCCGTCGCCTCCTGTCATCCGTTTTTCTGTTCACATAATTTGACGTCAGGTCTCTGTGGAAAGTTCCCGGAAAAACAGCAAATCTGGAGCAGATCAAAACTGCTCCAGAAATGAAAATCTGTATGATCCCAGGGTATCGGCCGATCCGGTCCTTTTCCCATTGACTCACCAGGTCTCATTGGTCCGGACGTAAACAGATTCAGCACCGGCAGGATGCTCCGCGGCCATGTGCCCGCCCAAAGGGGACAGAGAGGTGATCCCGGGCTTTGCTGACTTTCTTCTATGCTCTGGACCCTGACGCTTTGACCGTTTCCTTTGTCTTCCGGGCATTCTTTTTGTTTCCGGCATTTTCTGCAACGGCTGCACCACCAGCAGGATCAGCCACGGATCCTTCCTTTATCCGGGCAGCCATCCTGGCGCTGACGTGCATCCGCCCGTTTTTCCATATGCCCCATATCGGACGTGGCAGTTCCGGGCTTCTTTGTCAGGATGGATCGTGACAGTCCTTCTCTGTGTGCAGTTCCCTGGTTTTAGTTGCTGTGTCTGTGGATTACTTGAATTTTACAGCTGTGCCATATGCCATAATTTCAGCTGCACTCTGCATAATGGAAGAAGTGGAATAGCGGAAACAGACAATCGCGTCTGCACCCAGCTTCTCTGCTTCAGCAACCATCCGGTCTGTAGCAATCTTCCGGGCCTTATCCATCATCTCATTGTAGTTGGTCAGTTCGCCGCCGATGAGCGTTTTCAGCCCTGCGCCGATATCCTTAAAGGCATTCACGGTCTGAATTGTGCTGCCTTTTACAAGCCCCAGCATCTCTGTTTCTTTACCGGAAATATGTTCAGTTGTAACGATCAGCATCTCAGTTCACCTTTTCTTTCAGCGCTTTGCCCGCCTTAAAAGCAGGGGCCTTTGCGGCTTTGATTTTCACGACTTCACCAGTCCGGGGATTGCGGCCATCACGGGCGGCACGTTCTTTTACGCTGAAAGTCCCAAATCCAGTCAGCTGTACGGTTTCGCCGTTAGCCAGAGCATCGCCGATGGCAGCGACAGCGGCATCCAACGCAATGCCTGCATCTTTTTTGGACAGCCCTGCTTCTGCGATTTTTGCAATCAGTTCACCTTTATTCATAAGTTACTTCCTTTCTGCCCGGAAGGACATGTTATTGCAAGGGATTATAACATGCTGATCCATGCTGTGTAAATAAATACACTGTACCCGTCATCTTTAGAACCAGCAACAGTTTTTTTCAGAAAGGAGTTCCCCTTTCCGACCACTCAGCCCATCCCTTGTCTTCCACGCCGCCGGCCAGAATCGCATTCCTGAGATGCATGAACACTGTTCCGGAGGATTCGCGTCCTTAATAAAAGGAGACGAAATAATACTTTTCGATCAGGGCAAGGTATTGGTAGAATTCCTCCTGGGTGGAAGAACGACAATGGTCTGGCGGATATCATTGTCCATCGGATCAATGACATGCTCAATGAGAAAGGCCTGGTGTGGGGCAAGTAAAGCACCGTAATTTCGGCTGCTTAAGGTCCAGCTTCCCATAAACGGAGCAGAGCACAAAAAAGGGGCGTCAAAGCGGTCCAGAAGACAGAAAAGCAGTTCGTCCTGACAGATGACAGTGTGATCAGGCTGCAAGGGTACGCGTTCCATTCCAGCCTGATTCTTCCGGGGAAGAGCGGGACGGACATAAAAAAGAGCGCCTGTCTGATCTGGGATAGACCCGGCAGGCACTCCAGGAAGCCGATGCAGCATATGAGATGGAATGTGTTCAGGCAGTCAAAGGGGCGGAGTAGGACCGGACCGTCCGGCAATCCATGTTCTGACCAGACAGATTGACACCTGTACATCCAAAGCCTGAAAATGAAACAGGGGACAGGCGCAGATCCTTGCTTTTTTCGCCTCCGCCCATTGCTGGCATACGTTATCTTTTCGCGAACCGGATGGTATCAAGTTCCAGGAGGTCCGAACCATGTGCAGCATGGAAAAAAAGTCTGATATCTGCCAGACCGCCCAAATCATCCAGGGGTGCTGAAATTCCGGATGGTCCGGAGTTTTCTGTGGGCAGGCGTGCCCTGATCTCTCCGTTGACAGCGACAGCGATTTCCCCGCGGTGGAAAAATCTGCCCTTCAACAGAATGTCCCAGTTCCTCTTTTCGCCGAAATCATAATAACGGTATGCCACGGACGCTCCGTTTTTGACGTTTACAAGGGGGAAGCTGCCGTCTTTTTCTGTAAAATACGCTCCGCCCCATACCCGGTACCCATATGCGGCAGGCAGTTCATCCTCCGGGTTCAGGGCACGGGCAAATCCATTGGAGGTCATCTGAGCCGTCCTGATATAGCCGTTTGCTTCATCTACCTCAATGCGCTCCACTCTTGCGCGCCGGGCATATCTGCTGTTGTTGGAGGAGCCATGGTAAAAGACGTACCACTGATCCTTTATCTTCAGTATGGACCCGTGGTTGTTCCAGCTCTGCGGGTCGATTCCGGTATTATCGATAATCGTACCGCGCCTTTCATAGGGACCGGAGATGTTTTTGCTCACCGCATAATCAAGACACGTGGGCGCCCCGCCGTGGTTGGGGTAGCGCAGGGTATATTCGCTTGCGTAGACCACGACGTACCAGTCGCCGATTTTCCGCAGAGAGGACCCTTCGTGGAAACCCTGACAGCCATCCGCATTGGAAATCAGCGCATCCACATATGTTGAAGATTTCAGGGTGCACATGTCGTTATTCAGTTCTGCCATGTGGCACTTTCCCTGTCCCCAGGTGTAATAGTAGGATTCCCCATCCTTAAGTACAGAGGGATCGATGCCCACGATCGGCTCGCCATTCATGGTCATGCGGCGCGCGTTGCCGAATGGGCCGTGAGGGTACCGGCTCTCAGCGACACCCTCGCTTCCGTCCGACAGGCAGAAATAGAGATAATAGGTATCTCCGCGTTTGACTGTGTCCGGTGCGTACAGCAGCCCGTCCGACCATGGCACGCCATCCTGGATGCCCTCATCCAGATACGCGCTGGTGGAAGCGAAACTTGGCCCGTGATCCGTCCACTCACTTAAATTGTCCTCCGGCGCGGAATACACATGGTACTTGTCTGAACAGTATTCCCCGTCGAAAACGTCCTTGGAGCCATACAGGTAGACCCGTCCGTCGTAAAGCTTGGGCTCTCCGTCAGGGATATAGACGGACAAAGGCAGATAAGGGTTCCTGCTGCCCGAAATGAATGTCTGCGCCATGGTGCTTCCTCCTTGATGATTCATGCTTCAATGATCTGCGGCGCGGACAGGATGCCCATCGGCCTGACCTGCCACGCATCCGTCCAGGATGTGCCTTCGCTGCGCCAGGAATCCGGTCCGAGCCAGAACAGGTCGTCGCCGATGAGGTGCAGCTGTCCAAACCCATTGTACCGGTTCCCAAGACAAGTGATGCGCAGTGTGTTTTCATGGGCTATCGGCCCTGTCAGGGGGCACGTGTTCGGCAGGAACGCGAGCATCTGCGCATCCCCGCCGTTGAGCGATGCCTTTACCGCCGCACCGGAATAGTAAGGGACCTGTAAGATGGGTCCCGTACCACGCAGGCAGCCGTCCGGCAGATGGACACAGTAAGTCATGTTGCCGGTATAGAAGGGGAAGCCCTGGCGGGTATAATCGCCCCAGTACAGTTTTTCAGGCCTGGGCAGGATCCGGGCATGCGCGCCCCTGATTTCCACGCCAAAGC
Organism: uncultured Clostridia bacterium; assembly: GCA_946538615.1. Lineage (GTDB taxonomy): Bacteria > Bacillota > Clostridia > Christensenellales > Aristaeellaceae > UBA2943. The sequence goes on along the minus strand of CAMNGW010000244.1, from coordinate 607 downwards.
TGCCAAGAATATACATCCACTCCAGATTGGTACAGTCCCCATAGGCGATCGTGAGGCACAGCTCGTTTTCCCCGGGGCGGATTTCCGGCAGGCGGACTTTCACAATCGCCGGGTCCACGTAGTACCCCTTCGGCGACATGTCAAGGGGCTGTCCGTTGAGCGTGCCGCTGCAGTAAGCAGCTTCCTCCAGTGCCAGATCACAGTTGTCCAGCATTGTATCCGAAAAGAATGTCGTTTTCAATCGCAGCTGGTGGTCGCGGCACTCTTTCTGTATGCGGATATACGGCTGTGCCAGCGCTTCGCAGCGCAGCGGCCAGCCCAGGCGCTTTCTGAGGCTGTTGTCCAGCTTCAGCATTTCCTCTGCCCCATGATAGGCTTCGCCGTCCAGCGCATATTCGAACCGGTCCAGCAGCAGGGCGTTGGGCTCATCCATCTCGTAGGCAAAGGGCTCCGGCAATATGTGTCTGCTCTGCATCGTGCATGGCTTTCCGCCCGTGAAAACGCGGGTCCGGGCGGCTTTTGCAGGACAGAGTCTCAGAAGCAGGCTGTCGTTGCCGAAAAGATCGTACTGCAGCACTGTCCAGCCGTCCCGGTGCACTGCTTCCAG
>CAMNGW010000243.1 GCA_946538615.1 uncultured Clostridia bacterium | reverse complement strand
CCCGCATGGGATAGGCCCAGACTGCCGCCTGTTCAGGCGTGACAGCGCTGGGGGCGTTGCAGGCTATCGTGCTGTAATGCAGATAATCTTCCTGGTCACTTGTTGACTGGATCGAGTATCTGGAGAGCATGGCGTAATCCATCCGCATACCGCCGCTTGAACAGTTCTCTATCACAAGAGCAGGGTAACGTTCAAAAATGCGGTCCAGCCAGCTGAGATATGCTCTTTCATGTTCCAGAAGTCCTTCTCCCACGCTGTCGCTGTCTACCTCGGTTCCGGTTCCGGGTTCAATATTATAGTCCATTTTGATATAGCCTGCCCCATATTCCTGGACCAGTCTGTCTATGACTGAGTCGGCAAAGGCCCTGACAAGGGGGTTGCGGAAATCAAGCTGAAGCCTGCTCCTGTCATAGACTGGCTTTCCATGGCGCCGGAAGAACCAGTTTTCGGGGCATTTTTCCAGCAGGGGGCAATGAATCCCCATGACTTCCAGCTCAAGCCACAGCCCGGGTGTCATGCCTTTTGCGCGGATCTCAGAAGTCAACTGGCTCAATCCTTCCGGGAACCTCTCCCGGCACTCCTTCCATTCGCCGACCCCGTCCCACCAGGAACCTTTGGCGTACCAGCCTGCGTCAATGACATAATATTCACATCCGGCTTCCCGGGCGGCCTGAATCAGAGGCCTTTCGTTCTGGGTCGTCGGATCGCCGAACAGGCAGTTCATATAATCATTGAAAATCACCGGGAGGTTCTCATTGTCAGCATTCGGACGCCTGATGAGCCGCCTGTAGCGGGTCAGCTGCTGGACAGCTTCATTTGTGCCGCCTTCTGATACGCCGACACATACCGGAACGCTGAGGAAGGTACTGCCTGCAGCAAGATGCTTGACAAAATGATGGTGATTATCCTCAGGGCCGGAGACATTCAGATAGATATGATTGTTCTGCATGCCCATTTCCCACATCCAGGAGCCATTGTGCTCGATCTGGAAAAACAGACTGTGACCTGCCTGCCTGTTCTCAATGATGGCCATCGGGATATAATCTTTGGTGGACCAGTTGCCGGTATTGGAAAATACAATGTTCCGGGAAGTACGGCGCATCACATGGGGCTGTGTCTGTGACAGACCCAATTCAGGGAGCGTGTGGGACCTCCAGGACAGTTCCTTCTGCCAGCCGTTGTAAGGCATGTGAATAAGGATCTTGTCATCAGAACTCATGTCCCCTTCTTTTTCCAGACCGAGATAGGAAAAAGAGCCCAGATATTCGATGGTCTGTTCCTGTGTCCCATAATTTTCCACTTCATGGGATATCCGCACACAGCTCAAACCGCTGAACAGCCTGAACATGCTCCATACACGTATACCGCAGGACGCATCTTCCTGCACAAATATGATAAGCTTCCCGTCTTCGAGGTCCTCCACCTTATGCGATACATATCTGAGCGATGTACCGGGCTCGGTGCCGATCCACATATTGCCCTGTTTTTCCCAGGGACGGTTGAGGCCTGCGATCTGCATCTGGACGGGAACATATCCGTCTTCAAGAAAGGAATTTTCCCCATCATGGAAATTCTCATCAAGTTCTTCCCGGTACGGCTCAGCTGAAAAGTGCAGGAGACGCAGCTGTCCCTTGTCTGTTATGCCAAAAGTCATATACAGTCCAGACTCGTTAAAGTTCAGTTTCTGATCGATCCGCATAATTTCTCCCTTTCCTCAGGCAGTTTCCATAGGCCTGTTGAAGTACATAAGTATTGGACCGGAAGGTCCCAAATGTCCCGGGGGACGTGTTCAATGATCTGGCACGTTCTGCACACGGCAACAGTTTTCATGTCCGGGTGCATGCGAAGATAGCGGTCATAATAGCCACCGCCATAACCGAGCCTGTACCCATCCGGGTCGCAGGCCACGCAGGGCACAATGCACAGCTGAGGTTCATGCATGACTGGAAACGAACTGCCTGGCTGCATAATACCATAAAACACTTCATAGTTTCCATTCCGCAGACGGTCCAGAGAAATCAAATCAGGCAATGTCCTGGCCGTCATGTCGCGTGCCTCGCATCTGGGGACAGCCAGTTCTTTGCCGTGCTGCAGACAATAGGCCAGAAGCGGCCAGGTGTTGAATTCCTTTTCCTGGGAAGCAAAGCAAAAAACAGATGGAGACTGCTCCAAAACAGATGAGGCAGTCAGATGGTCAAGGATTTTTTTGTCTTCCTGCAGAATGCGGGCACCGGGTAACCGGTTCATCATCCCAAGAACCCGGGAACGGACAGTTTCTTTTTCCGTTGCTGCTTTATTTATCATTATGCTCTCCTGGTGGTCATATGACGGCGAATGGATGGCGTTATTTTACATATTAATATGAGGAGACTGCTCAGCTTTTCCTGCTGATCCACCGGTCACACGCGGCAATGAGCTGCTTTTCTGTATGGTTCCTGCAAGGCACTGATGCGCCGACACGGACCCCCTTCAGAAAAGGCGCACCACTGTCCGGTGTTTTCCCGGAACGGCCCATTCTGAAGCAGTAGGCATAGCCTGCAACGGAACCATTGTCCGATTTTGCCAGGAAGACGGCGGACTCTTTACTGCTCAGTCTTTCCTGCATCTGCTTTTCCGCTCTCCCGCTGCCATCCGGTTCTCCGCTCATATGCATGAATTCCACAATATCTTCCAGGTCGCCGGGGTCAGCTTTGCAGACATAGCATCCGCTGTCAAACGTAAGGCGCATATTGTACCATCGTGCATGGCCATGCTCAGAATCCGAGGGCCCTTCATTGAGAAATCCAAGGCTTTCATAAAACGGTATTTTTTCTTCCTTGCATGTCAGGAACAGCCCTTTTCGCCTTTGCTGTAAAGCTTCTTCAATTGCCTTCCGGAGCACGCGTGTGGCCCAGCCCTGCCTGCGGAAATCAGGATGTGTATTAACGCCAAAAATCATCTGCCAGGAGCCAACTTCGTTATGCATCCGGGCATGGCTGTACATGGAATCCGTCAGCACGGGCTGATCTGACACCAGACCGTCAGCGAACGACAGCAATTTACCGTCCCGTTCCAGAAGCCAGAAATGGTTCCCGTATGTCGCGATCCGTTCCTTCAGCTGTTCCTGCGTAGCGGCTTCTGAAGCAGGGAAACACAAAGCTTCCATTTCAGAGACCGGCTGAAGATCAGTGAGAGATGCGTGGCGGATCAGCACCATATGCCTCCATCCTCCTCTTTTTTCCGTCGGTTGTTTCAAAAAAGAAACAAGGAACAGATTTGCCCATTACCCGCATTCTATCATGATCAAAAACTCCCGTCTATAACATTTCCTTCCTGTTGATAAGAAAACAGGGTTGCAGACTGTGGTGGGAATGCTATACTTTTGTCTTCCGGGCTCATATAATAAGGCTGATTCTTTTCAAGGAGGTTGCTATGCGCCGCTTTTTCCTTTTTACAGTGATTCTTCTGATGGCTGCATCTTCCTGTCTTGCCCAGAGCATTTCTTTTGGGCGTTATGAACAGGACGGGAACCCTGACAATGGAATGGAGCCTTTAACCTGGGTGGTCCTTGAACAGGACGGAGACAGCCTGTTTCTTCTGTGCGAATATGCTGTGGACTGCATTCAGTATAACAAGAAATATAACAACTCCACTACTTATGAGAATGCCACTGTCCGTGCCTGGCTCAATGAAGATTTTTTGTCTGCAGCATTTACCGAAGAAGAACGCACACAGATCATCAAGGGCATGCATGAAAACAAGGCAAAAAAGGGCTACAGGTCAAAAGGCGGACAGGATACGGAGGACTATGTGTTTCTCCTGAGCGCTCAGGAACTCGAAGCGTATTTTCCTGATAAGAAAGACCGGACGTGCCAGCCGACCGGGTATGCTGTTGCCAAAGGCGTTCGCGTCAAGCGCGGCAACTGCCCCTGGTGGCTGAGGACGCCGGGCCGTGAACAGCACCATGCATCATGTGTTACGATAGATGGCGGCTATTATGATTATTTTGACATTTCCTGTCCGACCAACGGAATCCGTCCAGCGATACAGATCCGTGTCACAGAACCTGGCAAATGAAATTCTCGCTGCATTTTCCTGCAGTGCGGATCAGCCTGAGAGCTACTGCAATTTTGAAAAATGCAAGGGAAGCGCAGGCTTTTTCATTTGATTTTTGTATTCTTTTTGTTTTCGCAATGCATTTTCTGCCTTCTGTTCTTGCATTTTTCATGGGTACTCTATACAATTCAGATAACACAAATATTTATGGAAGGTAGGTCACATTTATGAAGAAGTTTTTATCCATTCTCCTGGTTCTTGCCATGGTGCTTCCCTGCCTGGCATGTGCAGAAGAACTGCCTGTAGTCAAGATTGGCGTTTTTGAGCCGGCATCCGGAGACAGCGGTGCAGGCGGAAAACAGGAAACGCTCGGCATGCAGTATGCCAATGTCGAGACACCCACTGTTACCATTGGTGACACAGAATATAAAGTGGAACTTGTCTATGCAGATAATGGCTCTGCTCCGGATAAGGCACCTTCTGCGGCCCAGCAGCTGGTCAGCCAGCAGGTCTCCGTCGCACTGGGCTCTTATGGCTCGGGCGTATCTATTGCGGGTTCTGACTATTTCAAGGCAGCCAATATCCCTGTGATTGGCGTAACCTGCACAAATCCTCAGGTCACAGCCAATAATGACCATTATTTCCGCATCTGCTTCCTCGATCCCTTCCAGGGCACAGTTCTGGCTAACTATGCTTACAAAGAGCTCGGGGCAAGAACAGCTTACTGCCTTGCTGAACTTGGCAACGACTATGACGTCGGCCTTGTGACCTATTTCCAGCAGGCTTTTGAACAGCTGGGCGGCATGGTGATCCAGGATACCTTCCCCACTGGCAATTCTGATTTCACTTCCTATCTGACCAATGCCAATGCATTTGCAGCTGATGTGTTCTTCTGCCCTGTATCCATTGCTTATTCCACACAGATCATTCAGCAGGCAGCTTCCCAGAACGTCACTTTCCCGATCCTTGGCGGCGACACGCTGGATTCGAACGTTGTGGCCAATGCTGCTAAGGGCACAAATGTTAAAGTGATCATCACAACCTTCTATCAGGAAGGCGCAAACACTGCTTTTGACAGCGGTTTCAAGGCCTGGCTCAATTCTGACAGCGAAGCGATGACAAACAACGGCGGCAACGATATGATTTCTGCTGTATCTGCCATGGGCTATGATGCTTATTATACAG
>CAMNGW010000242.1 GCA_946538615.1 uncultured Clostridia bacterium | reverse complement strand
GTAGAGATGCCAAGTGTACTTACCGGTTTTTCAGCATGCCCTGTTGCAGTCAGTGTCCCTGCCGACGGAGCATATGAAATAATAGTCAGAGATACAGATGGGATGGTAAGGTATAATCATACGTCATCTATCAGGCAGGGCAGCCATGTGATTTACTACCATGGAACAGGGTCATGGAATCAGCCGTTGCTCCCGGGAATCTATGAATTTCAGTTCAGATACGTACAGGAAGATGGGCTTGAGCACCTTCATGTACAATCTTTCACACTAAGCAGTAATCAGCAGGCTTTATTGTTCGCGCTGCCATCTTCGGATACGATTTATCTTTCCGGGGAAGAGGAATGGTACCTTGAAGTTGGAACATCAAAAAAGGGCAGTGTAGGAGTAGATGTTTATCAGGATGAAGATCTCATTGCGACCATGTGGGCGACTACAGGGAATTCAGGACTTGTCAAAATCAGATGGAACGGCAGGGAGGGGAGCAACCGGACAGTAACTCCCGGAGAATACCGTTTGCATGTTTATCTTCAGTTTGACAGGGATCAGGCTATTGATGTACCTCTGTACATCAGTGACAGTAAAAGGAATGACTATGAAGTAGGCATCACAGGTCAGGTTGTCCCCGAATCACGAATGTCGGATTCGGAAATCTGGCAGATCATGATGCAGCCATCCGTTGTGGTAACAGGAGAATTTAATGAATTAGTAAATGTCAGGAAGGAGCCGAAACCGCGTTCAAGTACAGTGGGTGCTGTTCACGCAAATTCTCAGGCTGTTGAAATCCTGAGTATCCAGGAAGGTGAGGATGGCCGTTTTTGGGCCGAAGTCAGAGGATACGATCAGAGAACAGGTGCCCAATTTGTGGGTTTTCTCAGAAAAGAAAAGTTGACGGTTCGGCTCCCGGACAAAGAATACGGAATCCTGGTAGACAAAGCAACGCAGACGATCAGAATCTATCAGAGAGGCAAGTTAATTGGAAATGCAAAGGTTACCACTGGTCTTGCCAACAGCAGACAGCCGGGGTGGGAGACTGCCGCAGGTGCCTTTTTTACAGGCAGCCGGGCAGATCCGGTATCTGCCAATCAGGAGTCCATTACCTGTCTGCTCCGTTATGATGGCACAAGGTCACTTGCTCAGACGGGGTATGTCAAGAAAAAGAATGAATATCATTTTTTGGGTGAGACAAAACTTGGTAAAAAATCATCCCAAGGGCATATTCTTGTTTCTGCCAACGGAGAATCAATCAATGCATGGTGGATCTATTCGCATATTCCAAATGGAACCCGTGTCATTGTTACGGAAAATGATATCTATTCATCTGAAAAGGCAACTGAAGAGCTCAAACAGCTCAAACCCGAAGGCGATGAAGTTATTCTGACTTTTGCAGGTCTGGTTAATCCTGGATTGTCAGAAGAAGAATGGAAATTGAACGGTACCGGAAGCAGTACAGAGAACATACCAATCCAATTGAACATCCCCGATTTTGATAACGATGATTTTACGTCCCTTGTTTTAGGGTGTGTTCTCAAAAATGACGGAAAAGATATTCACTCAGAACGGCCGGATGCCTGCAGAGCTCCTGTAGGCACAGCAGAGTGCCTGGCAGTCAAGTCGATTGAAGGCGTTGGTTTTGATTTCGAACATTTCTCGGATTATCATTATGCTGGAAGCCTGTCCACGGCAAGGGCTGTCGAGCGTGCAGGCTTGCTGCCGCTCATAGAAGATACACCTGAAAAAATGGAGCTGAGGGGGCACAGGATTGCCATAATCAGGATTTCAAGGGCAACCTATATCAGCAACAAGGGAGCACATCGCACATTAATCTCACGTTGCAAAGAGGAAGGATACACGGTTCTAGTGATGTGCGATTGGGGCATCGCTGATTCAAACTGGCACGATCTTCTTCAGGAAGAGATGGCAGAAGAAATAGTATCTTCCGGAGCTGATTTCATTGCGGGCTATGGAGGAAACGTTCAAGGCGCAGCAGTTATAAAAGGTGTTCCGGTGTTTTACAGTCTTGGGCATTTGTATGACAGAAATGATACTGATCAGGAAAGCATAATTATCAGAACGCATCTGATTTTTGATGAGCAGTATAAGGGACTTTGGGTCGAGCTGCAGATGACTGGAGACAATACGAGCGCCATGATGAACTGCCAGAATGATTCAAATATCACAATAGATGAAGTGATGGCGTTTCCAATGACTGCGGAAACGCCTGAAACTGAATCACAGCCACCGTATACCCGGATAATACAATGAAAAGGCAGAATATAATGACGGCCCATGCTGCTGACCGTGGAAGACAGCACAGGGAATTTCTGGCCAGATGGCTCTGAATCAATTGTCAGTTAAGGAACACAGTTATGTCAGGAACGTCTGGGCTGATGAAGCAGACTTGGCCGGGGCTGCCAAACTGGCGCCGTATGGACACATATCCATGTACAGAGACCAATTGTTTTTCATGTGCTGTGGGTCTGAAGGGGAAATCAGCTGTTCAGATGGATCTCATACCTTCTGAAAGATAGAACGTACTTACAGAAGATCCAGATCTTTCAGGCACAAAAAAACTTTCCGGTTCTCAATAAGACAGAAGAAGTCCGGAAAGCTTGATATACTTATTAAGGACCGCCATGTGGTTTCGGTATGGAAACCACATGGCGGTTTGGTATAAAGCAGGGGGACAGAAATGGCGTCAGCCTTTGTTCCAGTGATAGCGGTTCTTTTTGTCATCTGAAAGATAGGTAAGGAACTGGCACTCAATTCTGCCGTTATAAAGACGTCTCCTTTTATCTGCGCGCTTGCCGAAAGCGTGTTCAAAATCAGGATCGGAGGAAATAGCGCACAGGCTCCAGCCGGGATGACGGTCAAGGAGATCGTGCAAATGACGATATAACTTTGCACACGACTTTTTATCTCCGATACGTTCCCCGTAAGGCGGATTGCACAGGAAGACGCCTTCCGGCGCGGAAAGCTGAAGCTGTTCAAGAGGCAAGACGGAAAGAGAGACCAGGGTATCAAGGCTGGCTTGCGCTACATGACGCTTTGCGAGTTCGATAGCCTGAGGATCGATATCATTGCCTGAGATTTGTGTTATACGCGATGGATCATATTCTGAAATGGTTCTGGCACGCAGTTCCTGAGCTTCTTTTACAGGGAAAAAGGGATACGCTTCACAGGCAAAAGAACGCGACATACCGGGCGCACGGTGAGATTCACGGAAAGCGGCTTCGATCAGAATGGTGCCTGTTCCGCAGCAAGGATCATGCAGGGGCATACCAGGACGCCAGGGTGAAAGTTCCACGAGGCATGCAGCAAGCGTTTCACGCAAAGGTGCTTCACCGTTCCAGGTACGGTAGCCTCTCCGGTTAAGGGCGGGACCAGTGAGGTCAAGGCACAGTCTCGCTTTGTTTTCATGGATGGAGAGATGTATGGGGAAAGGAACACCTGTTTCAGGGAAAATCTGGACTTTTTTCTGCCTGCGCAGACGTTCAATGATTGCTTTTTTACAAATTGACTGACAGTCTGAGACACTCATCAGCTGGCTTCTGGCACATTTTCCGCTGATGTTGTACTGTCCATCGAGCGACAGGAAAGATTCCCATGGTACAGAAGAGGTGAACTGAAAAAGATCCTCAAAAGAAAGGCACTGTCTTTCTCCGAGAACAATGAGGACACGATCCGCCATTCTCAGGCGAAGACAGGCCAAGAAACCATCAAGCAGACTTCCGGTAAAACGTACACCGCCCAGTTCGGCCTTTGCATTTTCAAAGCCGAGTCTGCGTAGCTCGGCTGCGACGAGCCCTTCCAGACTGAAAGCTGCAGTGGCAAATAATGTGAGGCTCTGAAAATCCAATATCCTCCTGCTCCCTTCAATAAAAACAATAACAGGAATCATTATAAAGGAATCAGTTTGGTGTGTAAAGTACGCATGGATTGCGTTTTCTGAGCAGATGCAGTATACTTTTACATGCGAAATACACCATGAAATGGAGTGTTTTTTAAGATGAAACTGATTATTGCAATTGTACAGGATGAGGACTCCTCCCGTTTGATCGGGAAACTGATGGATGCGGGATTTGGTGTAACTAAATTGGCAACAACTGGCGGCTTTTTAAGAGCGGGCAACACGACCTTGCTGGTTGGCGTAGATGACCAGAAGTTTTCTGAAGCCATGTCGGTTATTGAAAAAGTATGTAAGAGCCGCAAACAAATGGCAGCCAGCCCGGCACCTGTAAGCGGGGCCCAGAACGGTTATGCACCTTATCCGATTGAGGTTACTGTCGGCGGTGCAACGGTGTTTGTTCTCACTGTGGACCAGTTCATAAAGCTGTAAGGCTGGTATGGATCAATTGAAGCAGGAACCAGTGCTGCAGGATTTTCTGATACAGGGCTCAGCAATTGAAGGACTGTTGCAGACACTGGAAGAAGGCACATATGTCCATGCGTATCTCATAAGTGGGATCAGAGGGGTTGGAAAACGTTCCCTGGCAAAAGAAATTGCAAGATATCTTCTGTGCACGGGCGATAACCCTCCATGTGGGGCTTGTGCTGCATGTCAGCAGGTCCGGGAAGGGACCCATCCGGACATGATTTGGGTGAAACCGGGATACCGTGCTGGATCTGATCAGGAAACAGAACGGGGAAAAAATGCCATTGTCGTTGAAACGGTCCGGGAATTAATAGGGCTCATAAGCGCAAAAGCTTATGAGGGCAAAAACAGGATCGCTATTATAGAACAAGCGGAACTGATGAACCCTGCTGCACAGAATGCATTGCTTAAAACACTTGAAGAACCGCCGGAAAAAGTTGTTTTTCTTTTGCTGACGGAGACACCCGGGGCTCTCCTGCCAACGATCATCAGCCGCTGCAGGCAGGTCTCGCTGCATCCTTGGGAGGACAAAGTCGTCCTTCGTATACTCAGAGGACTTGGCTATCAGGATGATCGGATCGTATTGGCAGTTCATGCAGCGGGCGGATCAATTGGCAAAGCCATCAGTATAGTTGGCGATGAATCTTTTTTTGGCAGGCGCCAAAAAATCATGGATCAGTTTTTCGGTCTCCCGGACAGAAGCAGTATCTACAGTATTGCAAACGAATGGAAAGATGCAAAGGACCAGAGTTTAACACTGCTCGATGATCTTGAAGATATGGTGCATTCTCTGTTTCTGTGCCATTTGGGCATGGCAGATGAGAGCATCTGCTCTGCTTATCCTGCTCAGTGGCAGAATATGGCCAGAAATAGCGGGACTGAAAACTTTCTGCACCTTATTTCCAGTATTCAGGAAGCCCG
>CAMNGW010000241.1 GCA_946538615.1 uncultured Clostridia bacterium | reverse complement strand
TGGAGCCGGAGGAGGTGGCGGAAGCCTTCACCTGCCTTCAGGCCAGCGGCAAGGTGCGCTTCTTCGGCGTGAGCAATGAAAACTCCGTGCAGATGGAGCTGCTCTCCCGGTACTGCCCCATGCCCCTGATGATCAATCAGCTGCAGTTCGGACCCGCACATACGGGCATGGTGGACGCGGGCGTGAACGTGAACATCCATTCGGATCACGCCGTGAACCGCGACGGGCTGATCCTGGACTACTGCCGTCTCAACAGAATCACGATTCAGGCCTGGTCACCGTTTATGTACGGCATGTTCGAAGGTGTGTTCCTGAAAAGTGGGAAGTATGAAAAACTGAACGGGACACTTGAGCGCATATCGGCAGAGAAAGGCGTTTCCCCGTCTGCACTGGCTGTTGCCTGGATCCTGCGCCACCCGGCAGGCATGCAGGTGCTGCTTGGGACCATGAATGAGGAGCATCTTCGGGAGGCTTGTGCCGCCCTGCAGGTGGATCTTTCGCGCAAGGAATGGTACGAGATCTATCTTGCTGCAGGGAATCCCCTGCCGTAATCCACAGAGAACAGGCGCTCTGGCCATCTGAAGGTCAGGGTGCCTGTTTTTCTGTTCGGAACATGGTACGCCTATTCCCGCCAGAGGTTCAGACAGGTGCGTGCTCACCGGAAAGATACAGGGACCGATTCTACAGACTTGTGAAGCCGCCTCTCACATCCATCTGTAAATCCCGCCATAGCCGCTGACATGCTCAGCCTGCCGCCCTGAGAGGCCGTGCCAGGGCAGCATGCGGAAGACAGCCTTTACTTTTGTCCATTTTATCATTACACTTACACATGTCCTGATCGGTTCCCTTCTTCCATAGATTTTTACCCGCAGCCTTGCGCTCACTTTTTCTTCTCTTTCCATTTGCCCGCAATCTGCAGCGCTTCCCATCCTTACTGGACATGTGACTTTCAGCATGAGGTTTTTGGGCTGCACGCGCGGTACAGGCGGGCCACGACGAGAGGCGCAGCAGGAACATGGCACGAAAAGGGAAGGAATAAGGAATAAGAGTGTTCCGTGCCTCTCCCTATGGAAAAAGACAGAACCGGTGGCCATAAAAGCCGTCCTGGCACATACAGATTTAAAGCCATATCTGAACGAAGGAGGGGGACAAATGCCTGATTTTTTCAGCATGCTGGAAAGTGCTGAATACGACTTTCTCCGCACAAACGAACATCTCGGCGGACGGATCATGCTGCTCGGTCTGTCCGGCAGCTATGGCTACGGCACGTACCGGGAGGGCAGCGATGTGGATTTTCGCGGCGTAGCCATGCAGCAGCCGTCTGACATCCTGGGACTGACCGGATTTGAGCAGTACGTGGATGATCACACGGATACCGTTGTATATGGGTTCAATAAGCTTGTGAAGCTTCTTCTGGAGTGCAACCCGAACAGCTGTGAAATCCTCGGTCTGCCCAGGGAAAAATACCTTATCCTGTCACCTGCAGGTGAGGAACTTCTGGCTAACAGCCATCTGTTCCTATCAAAACGCTGCATCAGTTCTTTCGGCGGATATGCCAGCGCCCAGCTGCGGCGCTTACAGAATGCCATTGCCAGGGACTCGCTGCCGCAGACACTGAGGGAAAAGCATATCCTTCAGTCTGTCCAGAACGCGATGGATGATTTCAACCGCCGCAACCCTGCTGCTGCACAGGGGAGCATCCGGTTATATATAGACAGTGCCGTGACAAAAGGGCTGGATACAGAGATTTTCGTGGATGCACAGTATCAGCACCTCCCTTTGAGGGAATACAACAGCATGATTGAAACGCTTCGCAACGTGGTACGGGACTATGACAAAGTCGGGCACCGCAACCACAAAAAGGACCAGAACCATCTCAACAAGCATGCCATGCACCTGATCCGGCTCTTTATGACTGCCATTGACATCCTCGAAAAGCACGAGATCATAACCTGCCGTCAAAACGACCTGCCGCTGCTGCTCAGGATCCGCGATGGCGGTTTCATGCAGGAAGACGGTACGTTCTCCCAGGCGTTTTATGATGTGCTGGAAGAGTATGAGAATTACTTTAAGGAAGCAGCGGAAAAAACGAGCCTTCCCGACAGCCCCGATATGCAGAAAGTCGGCTCGTTCGTTGAACGCATCAACCGCATGGCCATTATGGAGGGACAGTAAATGGACATGAGAGATACCATTCGCTCTGAATTGCGGAAGATCGTGGAAAAGCATCATGTGCGCATCCTTTACGCCGCTGAATCGGGCAGCAGGGCCTGGGGGTTCGCGTCCCCCGACAGTGATTATGACGTCCGTTTTATTTATGTCCGGCCTGCCGCTGACTATCTGCGTCTCAAAGAACCCCGTGACGTGATCGAGTGGGTCAATGACGGTCTGCTTGATATCAACGGATGGGACCTGAAGAAAGCACTTGCGCAGTTTGCCCGGGGGAATGCCACGCTTTATGAGTGGAGCCATTCACCTGTTGTATACGCCACCACACCTGAATGGGAATCCGTTGAGCATGTCTCTGCCGCTTACTTTTCAGAAAAAGCAGCCATATTCCATTATTATGGCACAGCGATGAGCACATGGAGCACCAGTCTCACAGGGAAAACTGTAAAGTACAAGAAATACTTCTATGCGCTGCGCCCGCTCCTGGCTGCCAATTACATTGAACGGTACCATCAGGTTCCCCCTGTACGCTTTGATGATCTGATGAAGATGGAAATGGATGCACAGCTGCGTGCCACTATAGAGGAGCTTCTGGAAATCAAAAAACGGACCACGGAAGGCGAGGAGAACCCTCATATGCCGGTGATACGCAGCTTTCTTGAACAGGAGCTGCAAAGACAGAGAACCCTGTGCAGTGCGCTGCCCGACGACAGGAATCCTGACTGTACGGCCCTCGATGACTGCTTTGTCAGGCTCATCGGCCTGGACCATGTTCTGGCGGAACGGCAAGGGTCCTGAGCACCTTTGGGAAGCATAAATCCCCGGAAGGTACAGGATGGGCCGGATGGTCCTGGACTTTCACCTTGTACGGCAGGAAAACAGCTGAGACATCCGCTGGAAACACCCTCACAGCCCGCCTTCCATGACGCCTGACCATCTGCGTGCGCACATGCAGAAGACAGGGTTCTTCCCGGCACTTTCTGAAAAGCTGTAAACAGTAACAATCTGAGCAGGCAGTCCCGCCGTCCCTCTTCCGCAATGACATCCGGACCTGCCTGCCAGGGTAAAGGAGCACATCATGAAAAAAATCACATTGGATACCTTTATGGATTTCCGGATGCTTTCGTCCCTGACCTTTTCTCCGGACGGAGAAAAAATGGCCTATGTGCTGACAGGCACTGACAGAGAAAAGAAGGAATATGTGAGCCGTCTGTACCTGCGCAAGGGAGATGACGACATCCTCATGGTGGGTGACGGCAGAATCGGGGAATTTTTCTTTGAAGACGATGGACACATCCTTTTTGCCACAGACAGGCGCGACGAAAAGAAAAAGGATAAGGACGAAGAAGAAACAGACCCGTCCACCGTACTCTACCGTCTGCCGCTCACTGGCGGCGAGGCTGCAAAAGCTTTTGAGTTCCCGATAAACGCGGGCACTTTTAAACAGCTTGATGACGGGAACATCCTCATGTGCGGGGAAATCAGCACAGAGAACCCTGATTTCTATCTCCTCAAGGGGGACAAAAGGAAAAAAGCGCTTGAAAAGCTCAAAGAAGAAAAGGACTACGAGGTGCTGACAGAATCGCCATTCGTCTACAACGGCCGCGGTCTGATCCAGGGAAAGAGGAACGCACTTTTTCTTTACCGGGTCAAAGAAAACAGGCTCAGCCGCCTCACCGGGAAATATACAGACGTGGGGACCTTCAGGATATCCGGAAAAGATGTGTATTTCAGCGGGGTGACATACCGCAACCGCCGGCCGAACCGTGACTGTCTCTACCATCTGGACCTTGAGACCGGAAAAATGAAGCAGGTTCTGGGACCGCGCCTGATCATCTATGCCATTGAGTTCATCGGGGAGACACTGGTGGTGGTCGGAGCGGACGGAAAACGTTTCGGCGACAATGAAAATCCGCAGTTCTATACCTTCAATGCCGGAACACAGGACCTGGAGCTCCTTTGCGATGCTGACGAAAGCCTGGGGAACGCGATGCTGACGGATGTGGAATACGGTACGTCACGCTTCACCAAAGCTGATGGCGGTTTTCTCTATTTCCCGGCACTGGACAGGGACGGGTGCAAGCTCAAGCGTATCGGTCCGGACGGCGTCATTGAGACCGTCGTTTCCACCGCAGGGCTCCTGAGCGACTACGATGTGCACCAGGGAAAAATCTACTGTGCCGGCATGTTCAGCATGAAACTCCCTGAGCTCTACCGGGCTCAGGAAGGCGGTCCATGCTGTCTGACTTCATGGAACAAGGATGTGCTGAGTGACGTCTATGTGGCCACGCCCCGGCCCCTCACGGCGGAGCTTGACGGTGAAGAGATTGACGGATGGGTCCTTTTGCCGGAAGACTATGACCCTGAAAAGAAGTATCCGGCTGTGCTGGATATCCACGGCGGGCCCAAGTGCGCCTATGGTCCTGTATTCTTCCACGAAATGCAGGCATGGGCTGCAAAAGGGTACATTGTGTTTTTCTGCAATCCCCACGGCTCTGACGGCAGGGGGAACGCTTTCTCCTATCTTGACCTGCAATGGGGGAGCATAGATTACCGGCAGATTATGGCGTATACCGACAAGGTCCTGGAAACCTATCCGGCCATTGACCGCACAAAGCTCTGCTGCACCGGCGGCTCCTACGGCGGATACATGAGCAACTGGATCCTTGGCCACACGGACCGGTTCTGCTGCATCGCCACGCAGCGCAGCATCTCCAACTGGGTCACCATGTACGGCATCAGTGACATCCCGCCGGTATCCAACTTTGAAGGATGCAGTGCGGACCCTTATTCCGAGCAGGGCTATGAGCAGATGTGGGACGTGTCCCCTCTGAAATATGTCAAAAACGCAAAAACGCCGACGCTCATTATCCACAGTGAAGAGGACCACCGCTGCCCGATTGCAGAAGGCTATCAGCTGTACACCGCCCTTGTCTACCTGCGGGTCCCGGTCAGGATGGTTGTGTTCCACGGGGAGAACCATGAGCTTTCCCGTACAGGCAAGCCAGCGCACCGTCTGCGCCGTCTTGAGGAAATCACGGGCTGGTTCGACAAATATACAAAGTGACCCTTCTTTCCTTTTCCGGGCGGAATACCAGACCCGAAAAAATGACGATGATAGGGTAGAGGGAGGGCGTTAGCCCTCGCCCCTCCCATTGCACCGTACATACCG
>CAMNGW010000240.1 GCA_946538615.1 uncultured Clostridia bacterium | reverse complement strand
CTTGAAGAATGATCTGCTATCGCCTGTCAAGATTGCCGTAAAAGACGCGGTTGATGACTTTTTGGAGAAAGAAAATGATGAAACAAAGTAATACGCTCTTGGAAGTGTGCTGTGGAAGCACTGACGACGTTATAGAGGCATACAAAGCCGGAGCTGATCGTGTTGAACTGAACAGTGATCTGTTCCACGGCGGACTGACGCCGACAGTCGGAGCACTTGCTGTTGCAAAACGTGAGACAGATTTTCCGATTATGACCATGATCCGTCCAAGGGAGGGGGGCTTCTGCTACACGGAGCTGGAGTACAGGACCTGCCTTGAAGATGCAAGGATCTTATTGGATTACGGAGCAGATGGGCTGGTCTTTGGCTTTCTTACTCCGGATGGACATATAGACAGAAGTCGAACGGAAGAACTGTCAAAAATGGCGCAGGACGCAGGCAAGGAAAGCGTTTTTCACCGAGCATTTGATGTGGTTCCGGATTGGAAAGAGGCAATCGACATGCTTGCTGATCTGAAAATTACCCGAATTCTTACCAGCGGGCAGGCGCCAAGTGTCAGCGATGCAACGGATACGATCAAAGAGATGATTGATTATGCAGGCAACAGGATTCAGATTCTGCCGGGCGCGGGCATAACACTCCGTAATGTTCAACGAATCGTTCATGAAACCGGGGCAAATCAGATCCATGTTGCGATTCACCGCGTTCTTTCAGATACCTCTACGCGTAATAATCGGTCAATCTACTACGGAGGCTGCCTTTATCCCGCTGAAGACAGTTTCAGTATGATCGATAGGGATGCAATCGGAAGCCTGAAGACCGTTTTATAGTACGTTCCAGAACGCTGCGACAGGGGTCGTCAAGAGTTCTGAAATAGAACATCGTAGACGCTGTTGTAAGATAATAGGTGATTGGAGAAAGATTATGAAGCATGAATGCAGAATCACGGTTCTTGATAAAAAATGTTTTACGGACTATCAGGAGCAGTATTTGGCCGATCCAAAGTCTGGATCATGTCCATTTTTCAAGATTGGAGACACATTCCTTCTGAAGAGAACCCCACAGCAGGATGATTTCTATCATCTCATGAACGGTAAATTCTGCGGCGAGGCATGGGACGCCATCAGCCGCTATGTCTATACAACCCTGCAGGGCGGTTCCATCATGAAAGGATGGACGAACGACGACCGTGTCATGATTGCATGCTGCAATGATGGCACCAGGCCTGTCATCTTCAAAATCGAACGGATCGATATCCCTGAGAATGACGAAGAGCGGGAGTGGCTGGAAAAGCAGAATTTCACGAATACGGCCGAGAATGCCTATACAGGCTGAACTGAAAACCGGGGGATGCCGCCAATAACAGCTTCAGAGCGGAACCAGCATGATCCGCCTGTATCCTCTCCATAAGGAACAGGATTCCAATGGACAAGACCACGATGATGGGACCTGCAAAAGAGGATACAGAACACGCATCAGATGGGAATCCCGTGAAAGAACAAAATGCGCAGGTGTGCCGGGTTTTTGCTGTGCTTGCACATCCTGCCTTTTTGTCTGTACTGTAACTCAGATGGAAAATCTGACTGCAGCCATTCTGTCTTTTTTCCATGCAAAAAGGTGGGCAGTGTGCCCACCCTCTCCTGGCCCATTTCTGAAGTTCCCGGACCAGAAAACTGAACAGATACCTAATTTTACCGTTCCGGAAACCTTCTGGAGCGGCTATTTTTGTCCCGTAATGCTGTGACTTACGGCAGGAAAAGAAACTGGATGCTGTCAGGTTCTGCCTTCATGATCATCCGCAAGGCTGTTTCTGACCGCAGCGGGTTCATTCTCCAGCCTGATCCGTATAATAGACGATCCTGCCGCCGAGTTCATTGAAACTCTTGCTGAACGTATCATAATCAATCACCACTGTTGTGCCTGCGTTCGGATCACGATACGTCAGGGAGTCATTATCATATCCGCAGACCACCACAGCGTGTTCTCCGCCTGGCCAATGGACCATTTCACCATTTTCATCCAGCCAGCTCCAGCGGTACATGATGTCCCGCATAGGTGCGGATACGTACCAGGCCAGGACCGGGTTCCCGGTATCCAGGACAGCCTTGATATCGTCAATGGAAGCACTTGTTTTCGTCTGCACATTCTGCTTAAAATGCTCCGCTACCTTAGCAATGGGCTCATTGAAAACGCCATAGGAATAATCGCTCCGGGGATCTCCCACGAATTCCCGCTCCGGATTGGCCCCATGACGGACACCCTGCTCGTCATCATAAGGCTGCGCGCCCATGGGCAGAAGGTCATAGATCTGGTCCACCATGACATCCAGACCATAATACTTCAGCAGCATGAACAGGGAGACACTTTCGCACCCTGTAGGATAATCAGGATACTGGCAGTATTCCATGACGTTAATCATAACACCGTTTTCCGGGGCCCCTTCCTCCACTGTGCCGTCAGGCTTCACATCGCCGGCTTTCCACTGGTGCCATTTGACTGGCTGGACAAGGGAGGTGTACTGGTAGATCTTCCTGCTGAACGCATCAGCGGCTTCCTGGACAAAAAGCGGATTGTAGTAATAAGGTGCAGCGGCTATGACCATTTCAGGCGTTATACCCTCCGCCTCCCATTGTGCAATGGTATGGTCATACATCCATTTCTCGCTGTATCCTTTTTCACCCATCACAATCGTTGAGGGAGAAGCAAAATATGCCATGGCCTTTGCAACGTCATCGCCGAGCAGCAAGTCGATTTCTTCAGGCGTAAATGCCTTGCGGTGCACCATCTGGTCCGCATCTTCCAGCACTTTCCGCAGTGCACTCTCATCCAGTTCATGGGTATGGATGAAGGAATAGATATTCGCGTAATCCATCAGCGTCAGCGCATAGGCCGGCTTGTCCGCCACGTAATCATATTCCCAGGAATAGCCGCCGTCCGCCATCTTCATGAGCGCTTCTGGCAATGATGCGAGCCGTTCATTGCAAGGCTTTGCATAATATGGGGATGAAGAACTTGCCGTGCCGAAGGGAACAGGCATAGCCTCGGCAGCATCTTCCGCCTTTGCTGCACCCGGTACAATGAAAACAGCCAGCATGCACAATGACAGAAGACACATCATTGCGATACAAAAAAAGTTCAGGGTGTCTTTATGCATGGTTCTTCCTCCTTAAAAAAGATACGGATGATGTTTTTTCAGGCACAGCGGGTCAAAGCTGTGCTGTGTGCCCTGTATTATTTCACATTCAGATATCTGTTTCAATACTTTGGGTCTCTTCGTGCGTCCATCCTCTTATTTTCTCCGGATGGGCTCCCCCATGGTCCTGTCCTTTCAGAAGCGCACCAGGGCAAATGCACATATGTCTGATCTTCCTTTCCCGGGAAGCCCTGTAAGGCACATGCGGTATAAAAAGAACCGTTGAGGGCAATCCACGGGCCCCTGGAAATCCGGTGCCCGGGTGCCTGTGCCTTTCTCACCTGCCCGCCCTGCTTCAAGGTACCCAGTGACCTGAAGTGCACAAAATACGGGGCAAAGATGCACATTCTGTATCAGCGTGGCTGCTATCCCTTTTTGTTTTCGCTGACAGCGTTCATAAAATCAACGATGTCCTTTCTTATGTAAAAGCTGCCATCTTTCGTATATGCGTTCAGTGCGCTCACCTTTGGTTCACCAAACACGGAGTAGACTTCCATTCCGTCATGATAGAAATGAATAAAATGGTTGTGGGACCCGTCGATTATTCCCATAAACATGGCCATATCTTCTTTTGATACTTTTACGAACCGCAAATTCAATAACCTTCTTTCTCTCACGGAGCTTTCCGGATCTTTGGCTCCGGTCCAGAGGGAAAACGAACACCCTGCACATCATTTGTGCACAGCGTTTTCCGGAAAGGTTCCCGATAAAAGGACCCAGACACTTAAGGGAACCGGGATCATATGAGGGTATCCATCGCCTTTCTCCTTATCCGCCTGACTGTACTTCTCGAATAAAGGAGCATTACATATGCTATTATACTTCATCTGGCCGTCAGGACACAATGTGTTTTTACAGACTTCTTGCAAATTAACTTAATCGTTTAAGCCCTATGCACATTCCTTTTGCTGCACTGACAGATGTCCAATAAGCAGGCGGCATCACCTGCCGTGCTGTGTTTCCCCATAAACAGAAACGCGTCCTCTGACACAAGTAGGAGGCCTGGCTTTTCTGTCTTCTGCATCGCCGCTGTGCGCAGCTGTTACACGCGCCGCAGCCTCTGTTTCCCGATGCGCCCCGTCATGACCCGGCTCCGCAGACGCTGTGCTTCTTGTGCCTGCGGACATATGAAAACCCCTGCGGCTTTCCGCAAGGGCATTTGATCAGGCGGTGACAAAGCACCCCCGGAACTGCACAGTGACTTGCCAATGGGATCAGTATGGCCCGCACTGGATTTTCTGAAAATACCAGAAGCGGTTCCCTTCTGTGCATATTTCCCCCATTGGGCCTTCCTCAGCAAGATAGGCGCCATGTGGAACGGGGCTGCAGAATGTCATCCTGTGGATCAGACAGGCCCCGGTACCAGCGGCCCTGCATCCAGCATGTTACCGCCTTCTTCTGTCGTTCCCGTATTTTTTGTAATAATCCCTTTTATTCTCATACATCCTCTGATCTGCTTTTCTGACAATGGCCTGGATATCAGAGCTTTCACTGTCCTGTTCAATATCCTTTTCCGTTGCCGCCCCGAAGGAGAGGGACACACCGAGTCTGGCTGTTTCGCTTTCCAGGGATTCCATCATGGCTGTCTCAACCGGAACCGTCATAACCACACAAAATTCATCCCCGCCTATACGAAAAACCGTGCCTGTCTTTCCAAAAGCCGTTTTGAGGCATTCAGCAGCATTGATAATCAGTTTGTCACCGGCTTCATGTCCGCGGGTATCATTGGCCTCCTTCAGACCGTTCACATCGGCAAGAATGATACTGACGGTACCCGCTCCGTTTTCCTGGATGCGCTGTAATTCCTCACTGTAGGCACGTCTGTTCTTTAACCCCGTCAGCTGATCATGATAAGCATATTTTGTCTGGATTTCCGACAGTTTTCTTGCTGATTCTGCATACACATAACGCTCAAAACGTGTTTTATTGATGACGTGGCCGATGAGGATCCCGGCAGTTGAAAATATGATCAGGTTCGTAAGTCCCCAACTGTAAATTTCCGGTTCAATAACGTCCTTGGCCAGAACCCCATAGACTGCAATGGTAATTACATTCAGTAAAAGATCTGCGGCTGTCGTGTCAATCATACATGTCGGAACGATGATGGCAAAGGCAATCATACTTGCTGTACGCACGTGGGGCTGGAGAACCGCAATTCCAATGCCTGCCCCCAGAACGGA
>CAMNGW010000239.1 GCA_946538615.1 uncultured Clostridia bacterium | reverse complement strand
GTCTGGAGACTTTCACCCGTTAGAACGTGCGCTCGCCTCGCGCACAAGCAAAAACATGCGCAGAATCATTTCGGTGTTCTGCGCATGTTCTGTTTGCGGTATCCGGGTGAGACTGGAACGGGAAAAAAAGACAAACAGCCTTTCAGATCCTCATAATCATCATGGCGAAGAAAAGTCACACGTTATACCGCCTTTCCGGACCCCGGGTGAAGGCATCAAGGCATTCAAGTCCCTTTATGAAAGTGTACCGGTCCATACGTTTACTTCAGCTGTGGTCCAGAAGATGCTTTTCCATGCATTTTCTGACTGCATCGGAGCCTTCTTCCATATGGGAAAGGAAGGTGATGACCATCTTCTGTTCAGGAAGTACGTAGCATTTCTGGCCCCATTTGCCATTCAGGCTGAAGCCGTCGCGATATTTCCAGAAGAAGTAGCCGTACCCGCCCTCACGATTAAGCTGCTGCACTGAAGTGGCTTCCTTCACATAAGCTGGCGGGACAATCTGCTTTTGTGCATATGTGCCTTCATTGGAAAGCATCAGCCCAATGCGGCTCAGCTCATTTACAGTAAGTTCCATCCCGGTAGCACCGTAGAAAAATCCTTCAGGGCTGAATTGGCAGGGAGGGTCCGGGATACCAAGCGGAGCAAAGAGCCGCCGATTCAGGTACCGGTCCAGCCTCTCATCCACAGCTGAAGAAACAGCCACACCTGTCAGATACGCTGGCACATTGCTGTACGAAAAAGTCCGTACGTCCGGGTTTTCCAGGGGTATGCTCAGGGCTTCTTCCAGCCAGTTGCTTCCGGAAGGACGAAACGGGAAGCCGCCAACCGACATGGTCATCAGACGCCGGAGCGTTATATGTCCATACGTTTCCTGCTGTTTGGCGCTCATCGTCTGTACATATTTTGCAGGCAGATACTGAAGCACACAGTCATTTATATTCAGCAGTCCGTCTTCGGATGCCATACCGACTGCGATCGAAACCATGGACTTAGTCACAGAATAAATCGGGTAGCGCGTGTTCTGCGTGTCCCCGAACGCCGCGTCCAGTCTGCCATCCTGCCACAGTTCCAGGCCGTATACTGGCCATCCCTGCTCCTGTATTTCTTTCACGAAACCATTAAAATCCGGACTGTTCATTGCTGTCCCCTTCATCTTTGTCAATTTGACAGACCGCAATCCATTGCGGACCATATTTCAGAAAAATGCCTCTTGATAATAATCGGACGGATCTGGTGTGTTCACCCGGACAGTGGACCATGATGCTGACCGTCCGTTTCAGACTGTTGATGGAGCTGCTCTGAAAAATGCATGACAGGCTCACATCCACGCTTTTGTGGAACGCGGAAGAGATATCAGGAACTCCGTTCGGACCATGCAACCGCCGTATGTCCCATACATGCCATTCGTGTCGCTGATGTCCGGATAAAAGCTTTGTCTTCCTTCCGGTTCTCAGAGACAAGGCGGAACAGGCCGACAGATGCATCCACAGTACGCTTCAGGCCAGGCTTTTGGGACCTCTGTCGGCGCAGAGACAGCTTATGATTCTGTCTTACTGTGTGCAATGATGGGGAGGATAAGACATACAACCTCTTGTTCCATCTTCTTTTTTGGGTCTGTGCTCCTGATCATGTTCCGGTCCGTCCATTTCATGTCCCCTCAGACCGGGACTTGTGTGATTGACCCGACGCAGCTGAATCTTGTGTGTACCACGTCGGAACCGTATTTGTCATATCGTCAAACCAGGCAAGTATATTCTCTGCCTGCTCCAGCATGATGTTTACTTCGTCTTCACCGTAAGGGATGGCCCAATAAACCGAAGAAAGCGCATTGCCTGAGATATATAAAGCAAGAAGTTTCCAGAAATCCAGGGGAACATGGCTGTCGAAATATCCATCCACCATACCCGAAGCAAAGAGAGGGGATTTCTGGGCGCACCAGACGATTCTGTTGAATTCCTCCCAGGGGTCCCCGAAATCACTCCTGTCAAAATCGATAATACAGAGCTTTCCGTTCTGGTCAATCATCATATTCCCAATATGGTAGTCACCATGCTGATAAGTCTGTGGCCTTCCGTTCAGTACATGCCGGTTGGCATTGATATAATCGATGAACGCCTGTCCCTTTGGGTATTTGATCGGACATTCGCCATATTTTCTGATTTTGTTATCCATCTTCCGATTGAACCTGACGGACCAGTCTTCCTGTGAATCCGGCGCAGGGATGGAATGGATCGTGCGCAGGATCCGCCCTGCTTCAAGGCCATAGTCATACTGCTCTGTGCCTGAAAGAAGCGGGACCACTTTTTCAGCGTTTTCTCCGTTGATCCAGGTCTGGATAGAATAGACGCCCTCGTCACATGTCCCGAATTCAACAGGCAGGCACATGGGGATTCCAAGGGAAGCAACACGCTGCATCATAAAAAATGCAGAGTGCTTTGCATCATACTGAACCATATCAGAAACGCGAAGCAGGAACCGCTCACCTTTTTCATCAGTGATACAGTATTTCTTATCATCAGACCAGCCTTCGTGGATTGGCTCTTTGCTTGAGAAAACCATGGCAGCCTCCATACATTCCGATTGATCGCCCTCTTCCATCCGTCCCATTGCCGGGCACGACAGACCACATCTGTTATTTTCGCCGCAAACGGAAAAACTCCTGTCAATGCGACAGGAGCCGAGGGTATGGTCTGATCTTCAGATCCCGAAGATGACCCGGAACACAGAGACGAATGCTGCGTCTGCCTCATCATCCGCTTTCCCTTATATTTCATCTATGCTTTCATCCTTTTGGGGACCGCGCAGAACGGTGATTTGGTCTCCCCGGTGGAAACCAGTGAAGAATTAAAGCATACAGGGAATGTACTCATCTTTGAGTTGAAGCTGTTTTCTGGATTTTGGGTACAGACCGTGGTACCATACATGAAACGGATCACGCAGCTTGTAACACTGAAGCAATGAGACAACAATGATCCGGAACAGCATTGAACAGAAAGGCAAATTGCATCGCAGAAAAAGTCATTCAGTGCCAGATGAAACAAACACGGGTTCGGCAGGATGCATTTCCCGCCTGATCAGTCACATGGAAAAGATCGATAGCAAAATCTTTCTCGCCAGGATGGAAGCGGGCTGCGGTGCGCAGCTTACTTATAAGGCGGGGAGCGCTGAAAAACTGAAAGGAGGATATGCAGTTATGAAACTGGTATTCATTATAGGGGATGCAGCCGTCGGTAAAATGACGGTCGGACAGGAATTGATGAGCATGACAAAGCTGAGGCTTTTTCATAACCATATGACGATTGAACCAGTCATAGAGATTTTCGGCAGATACGATGGGAAAACCATTGCCGAAATGCGTGATCTGATTTTCAGAAATTTCGCCGCATCAGAAAATGAAGGTATGATTTTCACCATGATGATGGATTTTGATATGCCTTCGGAATGGGAGTATCTGGAGCATATCAAAGGTATTTTTGAACCGTATGGAACTGAATTCTATTATGTTGAGCTGATTGCTCCGCAGGAGATCCGTCTGAAACGGAATGTTTCTGAAAACAGGCTGAAACACAAGGCCTCCAAGAGAGATATTGAAAGTTCAAATCAGCGTCTGATCAATGATGACCGGAATCACAGATGTGTCAGTTATGAAGGTGAGATCACTTTTGACAACTATCTCAGAATCGAGAATTCAGATATGGCGCCTGTAGATGCTGCCAGACTGATCAAAGAAACGTTCCATTTGTAAATTCCATTCTGTGAAGTACCAGCATTGCCTGACTGGCCATCTTCATGGACTGCGCGGAGCGCCTGCGCCTGCTTTAACTGGTCTCCTAAGAAAGATCGGGGCATACATGATGGAGATGCTGGAGAAGTTCAGGAGCGGAGAAAAGAAGAAATGATACGGAGGCGAAGATGATGTTTTATCCGGTGGATGACCTCAGAGATGACGTAATCTTTCTGCAGTTGGACCATACCTGTGATGCGCAGCCGGAAAAGCACTGGCTTCCGGCATATTATTTCAATATATGTCTGTTGGATGGGACAAAAGTTGGGTATTGTGACCTGCGCATCGGCCACAATGATAAAACCTATATCGGTGGCAACATAGGATATGGTATTGATGAAGCTTTTCGCGGACATCATTATGCTGTCAGGGCCTGTGCACTTTTGTTCAGGCAGGCGCAAAAACACCGTATGGCTTATGTGATCATCACATGCGATCCCGCCAATCACGCGTCAGAGCGAACCTGTGAGCTGGCAGGCGGTAAGTACCTTGAAACAGCGCCGATTCCGGAAGACAACGAGATGTATGACGAAGGCAAACGGCAGGTCATGATTTGGCGGTTCGATTTCAAATACGGCGAATTTCTGTCTGCTTGTGCACAGATCAACGAAGAATTTCAGGTTTACCCGCTGCTGTTTGGATCCCTTGGACTTGAACAGCGGCTTGGCATTTCCCTGAATTCAGACGATATCGATGTTCTTTTGCCGGAAAGGTTCCTGCATGCCGATTGGCAGAAAATGATCACTATGATGAAAAAGCTTGGATACAAGCTTCAAGATGAAGAAGAACATGAATTTGTGAAGGGAGATTTCCGGATTGCATTTGCGTCCATAGAAAATCTTGAGCCTTTTGCAGGTATCAACTTGAACGGCATTCCCCTGATCAGTGAGAATGGAGCATCGTATCTTCTGCTGGAGCTGGAGGACTATCTCAAAGTGTATAAAGCATCATCCAACGACGGCTATCGGAAGAATGTGAAAAACAAGCAGGACCAGAAGAAGATCAGCCTGATCTTGGACGCAATGCAGAAGAAAAAGACCTGATCAGCATCAGCAAAAGAACGTGCAGACACACAGCGGCACCCCTGTGGTTCAGCTGATGCAAAGGGTTCAGCCTTCCCTCCGGAAATGATTTGTTTGCACAGGTAACACAGCGAGGACAGCACCATCCCGGCCCTCACCAGCGGGACGGAAATGAAAGCATAAACCCGTCTGGGGGCATAGCGCTTCACCTTCTGGCGGGGCGTTTTCTTATAGACTTTGGTACATTTTTATACTACAATTAATTAAGCTATTCCTTAACCAGCTTACTGGAGGTGGTGTCGGTGCTGAAGAATAACATCGGGCTTGATGTAAAGACAAAATGCATAGAAGAAGGAAAGACGCAGGCCTGGCTTGCAGCGGAAGTCGGTACTTCTCCCGCTTACATCAGCAGAATCGTAAATCATCGGGAGCAGATCGTAAACAAGGCATTTCTTGCTATGATGGAAGCGCTGGGATATGATGTGCACCTGACATATGAGAAGCGGCATGCCGCAGAATAAAATTGGGATTTGAGGAGGTGTTACCATGTGGTTTTGGTTAGCACTTGGTTCAGCGGTCTTTGCCGCACTGACTTCCATACTGGCGAAAGTGGGAATAGAAGGTGTCGGATCGAATCTTGCGACTGC
>CAMNGW010000238.1 GCA_946538615.1 uncultured Clostridia bacterium | reverse complement strand
GCCATTGATGAAGAAAGAAGCAAGACGCGGAATGCGGACTTCATTAGCCAGAGAAGAGATGTAAGTCTTGGTCACCAGCTGGACATAATCAGAACCCAGACCGGAAGCGAAGATATTCTCAAGAACCTTGGCAGTCTCTGCAGCCACGGTAGAAGCGCCAGAGATATAGTAGTCGATCTCAACAGGGAAGGTTACGCCCTTAGCAGTGAGTTCTTCGATCGCCTTTGCCTTGTACTCAGCAGCTTTTTCTGCATCGTAGCGGTTGTACTTCTCAGCATCATACTGCAGCCCGATCTCATTGCGGACCAGCTGGGTGTAATCGGTTCCGTCAGAAGTGAAAGCCACGCCGTTGCCAGTGTATACATAGTTCTGGCAGGCCTGAGGATTGATGGCATTGGTACGGGCCAGATAATTGGTCAGGTCCAGGCCATAATACAGGCTCTTGCGGAAGTTTTCATTGGCAACTGCCAGGTTCCAGTTTTCATCAGGTGTTCCGTCTTCCTTGTTCTTGTTGTAAACAAGGTGCATCTGATAGGAGTACTTGGTCGGACGTGCTTCAACAAGGTTAGCATTGTTTGCGTTGGTCTTGTCGTTGTAGATATCCTGCAGGGTGGCCTGGTCGAGAGACACATGGTCCAGTTCGCCGGCAAGATAGAGCTGATAGGCTGTTGCCACAGATTCAACCATCTTGATGGTCACTGTGTCAAAGCGCTTCACATTGGCAGCGTTCCAATAATTCGGGGAAGCTGTGAGAACTTTCTGGTTCTGGTTCTCGAAATAGGTCACGGTATAAGCACCGTTGTACCACATATCTTCCCATGTGATGTCACGATAGCCCTGAACACCGACTTCCTCAATCAGCTCAGCAGAGAGAGGATAGAGGCAGTTATAGGTGGCAACGGACGGGAAGTAAGGCAGAGCGTCCACACAGGTGTACACGATTGTCTTGTCGTCCGGGATAGCAATGCCAACCATCTCAGCAAACTTGGAGCCTTCATCAGCTGTCAGAGCCCAAGCGGCCTCAGTACCTTCAGCATCAGTCAGCTCTTTGGTGTAGTTGTAGTACGCTTCAGCGCCTTCGATCATTTCCATGGGCATGGAGGCGTTGTAAGAATCGTTCTTGGCATAGTTCAGAACCCATTCCAGACCTGTCGCCCAGTCCTGAGCCACAACGTCAGCCTGCACTTCGCCGTCTTTGTTGAACCAGGTCATGCCATCATTGATGACAAATGTCCAGGTCTTGCCACCGTCTTCTGTGGTGTAAGACTTGGCTGCGTTGCCCTTCAGGTTGCCATGATTGTCGTTGGTCAGGAGACCATCGAAGCAATTCGTCAGCACGTTCAGATCGGCTGCGGCCTGGGAATAATGAATGTTCCAGGTTTCAAGCTCACGTGCCTGAGTCTCGTAGGTGTTGAGATTGGTCAACTCATCAGCGCCAGCAAAAGAAGCCATGGACAAAACCAGGCAAAGCGCCATCACCAAAGCGAGAAACTTTTTCATGATGGGTAATCCCCCTTTTTTTATTTTGCGGTCCATACCGCACTGCCTGTAGCAGATATTGAATATTTTACTGAAATAAGCTGCAAAAGTCAATGACTTATGAAATGCAGTATGAAAACACGTTTGCTTTGCTTCCAACAAAAAACTTTCACATCTTTTTCTTTGACATTTGTCTTTGATGGAATTTCAGAATTGCATTATTGCATTTTCAGCATTACAATGGGTTTAATACAAAGCGGAGGTGTTCCCCTTGCTGAAACGTTACATCCAGCTCTGGCACCATGAACTGATCCGGCCCCTTGTCCACCGGAGTTTTACCCGTCTGATCTGGGGGCTTTTTCTTTCTCTTATGCTGGCATTTCTGGTCACTCAGGCAGGCGGGACAGATCTCCGCTCCACTTTTCTTCTTCTTTACGGCATCCTTTGTCTTCTGGGCGCATGGCTCAGTCACCTCCAGCTTGACGGTGTAAAGCTTCCCCGTCTCGACAAGATCCGCACCAGAATCGACCGCAAGCGCCCGAAAAGACAGACCGGAGATATGATTGATTTTATTGATGAAGAAATGGAAGAATATGAAGATCTTGATGATGAAGAAAGATATCTTGTTCTTCTGTGCGCAGACGGCCTTTGCGGCATCCTTTTTGTTCTTTTCTCCCTTATTGTATGACCCGGATGGAAAGACGGACATTATTTCAAATCACGATCCTGTGAAAGTTCACTTAACAGGGTTTTAAGGAAATCATATACCCTGTCAAATGAAGACAGGTCAAGGTACTCCTCTGTCGAATGGCACTTTTCCCCGATCGGGGCAAACATGACAATATCCAGATCGGGGATCTTCGGCAGGAAATCACAGGCTTCAAGGCCTCCGGGACATACCGTTTCAATCATTTTATCGCCATAGTACCGTTCCATGAGGTCCGCTGTCTTTTTCAGCATAAACGAGTCCGCTCTGTAAACCCAGGGCGCATACCTTTCTTCAGCTGCAAGTGTACATCCCGTCACACGGGCAACTGTTCTTACCTTTTCCAGAATGGATCTGCGGAAACTGTCGGATCTGGCCCGGTCCGACATGGTCACTTCAAATCCCCTTTTGTCGAGACATACGGTTCCTACACAGCATGTGCTTGTCATCTCCTGTGTGCGCTGGTCAATCGATACCGTATTTGAAGGGAGCAGCAGGAGCGCATCAAGCACACTGCTGCCGGACGCTTCATCAAAGTACCCGGTTGTCATGCACTTCTCCACAGTGAGTTTTGTTGCTTGTCTTCCATCCTCTATTTCTTCTGCACATAACTTCAATTGCCGCCCGACAAAGGCAGTAAACGCTTCCTCATCTTCTGTTACAAGGACGGTTTCACAGGCGACAGGATTATAGTTTTCCGCTTCTCCGCCATGCATGGAAACAAGATGGAACCGAATCCCTTCATCACGGGCAGCGCACAGGAGCCTTGCTGACAGTTTGATGGCATTGTACAGTTCCGGGTGGACCTGTGCGCCTTCACGGATCGGCTGGATCCCGTCGACAACAATTTTCAGCCCTTCCCCCGCTGCACGGATCTGACTCATTTCCTTTCTGAGCACGAGAAGGTCTGAACAGAAACAGCTGACACAGCATACATTTTCCTTTGTGGATTCCATGACGTCCAGACCGATCATCCGCCTCGAACGGATCCCTGTCATGTCCAGGGCCTTTGCGCCCCAGCACCCGTTTTCTTCCTGGGATGTGAAAACAAGTTCCAGTTCCGGATGCTTAAACGTTTCAGCTTCTTCGATAACAGCAAGAAGGTAAGCCACACCATAGCCATCATCCGCACCGAGGGTTGTTTCTCTGGCACGGATATGTCCTTGTCCATCCACATACAGTTTCAGAGGGTCCTTTTCAAAGACATGGTCCGAATCAGGCGTCTTGACACAGACCATATCAAGATGAGCCTGAAGCATAACAGGCGGGGCCTGTTCACATCCTGGACTTGCAGGAATTCTGACAACAACATTCCACAGCGCGTCCTGTGTCACCTTATACCCGAACCGTTTTCCCGTCTCTGCCACAAAATCACTGATAGCTTTCTCTTTTCCAGAAGGGTGCGGGATAGCACATATCGCTTCAAAATACTTCTGGTTTGCTTTGTCCATCGCCAATACTGGCATGCCTCTTATACCTCTCTTCCTTTTTGTCCAAGTTCCTCAAGCGGAATAAATCTGGCACGGTTCATCAGCGGGTGCCGCAGATGGATGGCGTTTTCTGATGGGCATTCCATGACACAGGCCCCACAGTACCAGCATTCTCCCGGATAGACAACAGCAGGAGCCTTCCCCTTCCCATTCACAGGAAGCAGGATATCTGTCTGACATGCTTCCACGCACCTGTGGCAGCCTGTGCATTTCTCTTCATCAATCCATATCGGCATCACACTGGAACCTACATATTCCATAATATATTCTGTCATATTAAACACCTCCCCTGCATGGACGGTGCGCCTCATAATTTTCTTCAAGGTCTCCCGCATATCCATGTGGAACGAGTCTTGTAATCGTCTCACCGTCTTTACAGGCAATGGTTATGAAGCCATTTTCTGCTTCGCGTCTGTCCTCCCTGCTGTCCATGCGGTGGAAATAAAGCGGGTCACATGAACATGTCCTGTGCATGCATGCTTCCACAATAAGTTCACAGACATCGAGGATATCCGATACCTCATGTGTCCTCATCAGCTCATGAGGATTTTTGGCTTTCACCATGGGCAAGTCATTTTTCTTCAAGTCGCGGATCAGCTCAAGCCCCTGTCTGAGCAGGTCATCCGAATGGACGGCGCCACAATAATTCTGCATTCCTTTAGCACATGCCATGTTCAGTTCCCGCCAGTCAATTCCGTTTCCAACAGTCAGAGGGTGATAGAGCCTCTCCATTTCCTGGGAAACAAACGCCTTATTGGGGCTGAAACACGGCAGACAGTCCGCTGTCTGTGCGGCTTTTTTTCCCGCGTAGTACCCGGTGGCGCATGCAAAACCGGCACAGTCCGAAGCAAAAAGCTGGTCTCCCGCTGCGTAGAGCCCCTCCAGATTGGTTTTCAGGTCCCAGTCGTGCATAAGACCGCCCGGGGCGCCGAACAGCTGCCTTTCCTGATCCAGAAAAGCTGCGCTCTGCCATCCTGTGCCATATGACTGAAGAGCATGTCTGGCAGGATCAAAGCCACGTTCCTCATAATTGCGGAGAACAGGTATCTTTGTCTTTCCTTCCTCTCCCACCATAAGGCCCCAGATTGCCCTGCGCTCTGTATCCGGCATCCTGCTCAGGTCCGCATAAAACGGGAGACGGTACCCTCTTTTCATGAGTTCATCAAAAGGAAGCGTCTCAGGGCCCCGCCACTCATACTTGGGCTCATCAATGACTCCGCCTTTGAGGAAGAACTTCTGACCAGCCGCCGGGCGGTACCGTTCATCGACGGTTTTCAATTCTCTTCCATCTCTGTCAACGTAAGGAATTTCTACTCCCCTGCTGTCAACCATTGTGGCTGCATACCAGGTGTTGTGATTGTTCCCTGTCCCGTAGGGCGGATAGGACCTTCCCGCGGCCGAGAACTCTCCCCTGACAGATTTCTCCATCATGGTGAACTCCGCCCCGGCCCGCCATGCCATGGCATGTCCGGACCCAATGGATTGAAAAGGTCTGAATTCACTCAGACCCGGCGTGTCTGCGTGAAACAGCCAGATCCGCGCAGGCCTTGACATACAAAGAATAGTTGCGGGACTTGAAATGACAAACAGTTCCCCTGTCCTGACCTGCATGCCAATGGCACCGCTGCAGTACCTCACTCCCTCAAATTCGGATGTCAGAAGAGCTGTTGCTTCTGTTCTTTCAAGAAGGGTGACGCCCAGCACCCGCAGTCTGCGCAGCAGGGCTGGCTTGAATGTGGACCCCCACACCCTGAGTGTGTACCGGTTCTCATAATCATAGGCGTACAGCAGTTTCGTTTTTTCGTCCCGGAACGCCGCACCTTGAAATTCATCATCCGTGTCCCGGATTTTTCCGCCCAT
>CAMNGW010000237.1 GCA_946538615.1 uncultured Clostridia bacterium | reverse complement strand
GCTATGCGTATTGCTCTGATCAATGAAAACAGCCAGGCGGCCAAGAACAGCCTGATTGAAGCCACCCTCAAAAAAGTGGTCGAACCCATGGGCCATGAGGTGGTCAATTACGGCATGTATACCGCCGAGGACAAGTGCCAGCTGACCTATGTCAAAGCGGGCCTCCTCGCTTCCATTCTCCTTGAGACCGGCGCTGCCGACTACGTGGTGACCGGCTGCGGTACGGGCGAGGGCGCCATGCTTGCCTGCAATTCCTTCCCGGGCGTGCTGTGCGGACATATCGTGGATCCCTCCGACGGCTTTATGTTCGCCCAGATCAATGACGGCAACTGTGTGGCACTGCCCTTTGCCAAGGACTTCGGCTGGGGCGCTGAGCTCAAGCTGGAGATGATCTTCCAGCAGCTGTTCGGCTTCGGTCACGGCCAGGGCTATCCCAAGGAGCGTGTCGTACCTGAACAGCGCAACAAGAAGATCCTTGACGGTGTGAAAAAGGTGACGTACCGCAAGCTCATCGAGATCCTGCCCGACCTTGATCAGGATTTTGTGCGTGAGACAGTGAGCGGGGAAAAGTTTGCCGAGCTCTTCTATCCCAACTGCAAAGATGAAGCAGTTGCAGCTTACCTCAAGGGACTGACTGCCTGAGAAGGAACATAAGGATAATCTATGCGAAAAACGCTTGCTATGGCCTTTCAGTATGTGAAAGGCCATTTCTTTCAGTATTTTTTGGGCGTTCTCTCCCTTCTGGCCGTCGATGCGGTCAATACCCTGATCCCGCGCCTGACGGGGGAGCTGACTGACGGCCTGGCTGCCAGCAGCCTTGGGATGGACGGTGTCCGGGGACTGTGCCTGCGGATCCTGCTGTGCGGCACGGTTATCGCCATAGGCCGGTGGGGCTGGAGGTTCTTCATTTTCGGTGCGGCGCGCTCGATTGAAAAGGAGATGCGCAACGATCTGTTTGCCCATCTGGAGACCCTTTCCATGCGCTATTTCCATGCGCATAAGACGGGGGACCTCATGGCCCATTTCACCAATGACCTGCAGTCCGTGCGCCAGCTCCTGGGCATGACCGTCATCTCCACCTTTGATGCCTCGGTTATGCTTGTCATGGTCATCTATTCCATGCTCCGCTATGTCAGCGTCCACCTGACGCTGGTCGCTGTCCTTCCCATGGTCCTCATTATCTTCGGGGACATCATCTTTGGGAGGCTCATGCACCAGCGCTTCCTCAGGCGACAGGAGGCTTTTTCCGAACTGACGGACCAGGTGCAGGAATCAATCAGCGGGATCCGGGTCATCAAGGCCTATGTGCAGGAACATTTTGAGCTGGCTGCCTTTGCCAGGCAGAACGGGAACACCCGGGAAAAGAATATGGGCGTGGTCCGTCTTGTTGCCCTTGTGATGCCGCTTCTTGACCTGGTGATCGGGCTGAGCATGCTCATTACCCTCATCTATGGCGGTTTCCTGACCATTAGCGGGGAGATCAGCATAGGACAGTTTGTCGCCTTCAACAGCTATCTGTCCATGCTGGTGTGGCCCATGATTGCTGTGGGCGAGTGCATCTCCTCCCTCTCCCAGGGTGTTGCCAGCCTGGGGCGGATCCGGAAGATCATGGAGGAAGAGCCGGATATCCGGGAGGATCCGGAGGCGGTGCAGGTCCCGGCACTCAAGGGCGGATTTTCGCTGAACCGCCTGACGTTTGCCTATCCGGACGGGGACGGCACGGATGCGCTGACGGATATCACGGTGGATGTGCACCCGGGTGAGACCCTGGCCATTGTCGGCCGGACCGGAAGCGGAAAGACCACGGTGGTCAGTCTCCTGGAGAGACTGTATGACACAAAGGACCCGGGGATGGTCTGCCTTGACGGTGTCCCGGTCGCCCGCCTCCCGCTTTCCGTCGTGCGCTCCATGGCCTATGTCCCCCAGGACAGCTTCCTGTTCTCTGCCAGTATCAGGGAGAATATCGCCTTTGGTGTGGAAAACGCGACACAGGAGGAGATCGAAGGCGCCGCGAAGGACGCGTGTATCCATGACAGCATCATGAGCTTTCCGGAAGGCTATGACACTGTGGTGGGCGAGCGCGGCATGACGCTGTCGGGAGGACAGAAACAGCGCGTCGCGATCGCCAGGGCACTGCTGATGCGTGCCCCCATCCTCATTCTGGACGATTCGCTCTCGGCGGTGGATACGGATACCGAGGAGCAGATCCTGCAGTGCCTGAAACAGAGAAGGGCGGGGATGACGAACATTATCATCGCCCACCGCCTGTCCACCGTACAGCACGCGGACCATATTCTGGTGCTTGAGGGCGGCCATATGGCAGAGTACGGCACCCATGACGAACTCATGGCCAGGCAAGGCGTGTACCGGGGCATGTATGAAAGACAGCAGCTGGAGAAGCAGCTGCAGCAGGGAGGTGAGGAGCATGCGTAAATCTGTCTTTTTCCGCCTTCTTGGCTATATGCGGCCGTATATCCGTATGTTCCTGGTCTGCCTGGTGCTGGTCCTTGCCTCAACAGCCTTTGATGTCTACCGGCCGGTGCTGATCGGCAACGCGATTGACAGCTATATCACGGGGCCTGCGGCTGTTCTCCTTGATGCTGACAGCCGGATGCGGGGCGTCCTGCTTGCCGGGCTTGTGTATGTCCTGGTCCTGCTGGGACGGTTCGTGTGCAACCGTTTCCAGTACCTGCTCATGCAGAAGACCGGACAGAACATCGTCTATGACCTGCGCAATGAACTCTTTACCCATACGCTTTCCCTGACAATGCGTTTTTTCGATGTGACGCCGGTGGGCAAGATTGTCACGCGCATCACCAATGATGTGGAGTCCATCAATGAAGTCTATTCCAACATCCTCGTCAAGCTGTTCCAGAATGTGGTGAAGATTGCGGCCCTCGCTGCCATTATGCTGGCGATGGACATGCGTATGGCGCTATACAGCTTTATGCTGGTCCCGGTTGTCATTGTCCTCACGGTTGTCTTCCGCAAGCTGTCGCGCAAAGCCTTCCAGGTGACGCGCACGAAGGTGACGGCGCTCAACACGTTCCTGTCGGAACATATCTCCGGCATGCGGGTGATCCAGGTTTTCGGACAGGAAAAACGCAAGCATGAAGCATTCTGTGAAAAAAGCGGGGAGCTCTATGAAGCCAACGCCCGTGAAATCCAGATCAATGCGGTTTTCCGGCCCTCGACGTATTTCACGTATGTCTGTGCCCTTGTGCTGCTTTTGCTGGTTGGTTCATCCGAAGTGATATCAGGTACGGTCTCCCTGGGCACACTGTATATCTTTATCCAGTATATCGAGTCGTTCTTTAACCCGATCCAGGAGCTTGCTGAACAGTTTTCCACCCTGCAGTCCGCCCTGGCTTCGGCAGAGAAGATCTTTACGCTTCTGGATACTGAGCCTGATTTCCCGGCCGACAAGGACCCTGTGCTCCTGCCTGAGGTGACAGGAAGGATCGAGTTTGACCATGTCTGGTTTGCCTATAAGGATGAAGAATGGGTCCTCAAAGATATTTCCTTTACCATAGAACCCGGTGAACGGGTGGCTTTTGTCGGTGCAACAGGCGCCGGCAAATCTTCCATTCTCAATCTGATCGGCCGCTACTATGATGTGAACCGCGGAGAGATCCGTATTGACGGAACGGATATCCGCAAGCTTTCCCGCGAGCAGATCCGGCGCGCGATCGGGCAGGTGCAGCAGGACGTGTTCCTGTTCACCGGTGATATTGCCGGCAATATCCGTCTGAAGGATGAGAGCATCCCGGATACGGTGATCCGGCAGGCCGCACATGATACGAATGCGGACCGGTTCATATCGTGCCTGAGTGCAGGTTATGCCCACCGTGTCACCGAGCGCGGTGCCACATTCTCCTCCGGTGAACGGCAGCTCCTCTCATTTGCCAGAACCCTGGCTTATCAGCCGCGCATCCTCATTCTTGATGAGGCCACAGCAAATATTGATACGGAAACTGAACAGTGGATCCAGGAAGCTGTCGAACGGCTCATGCAGGGGAGGACCTGCATTATGGTGGCACACAGGCTCTCGACGATCCAGCACTGTGACCGTATTCTGGTTATGCACCATGGGAGAATCCGCGAAACAGGGACACATCAGGAACTGCTTGCCAAGGATGGAATATATAAGAAACTGTATGCGCTCCAGATGCTGGGGCACTGACAGGCATATATGAATTTGTACCCGGAAGCCAACAACCCACCACTTCATCCTTGCAGGATTTGAAGTGGTGGGTTGTTGACGTACACGTTTCAGTTTTCCTGTATATGAAATGCCTCTTACTGATCGGACATGGGCAACATATGGCACCGCATCTCAGAAGAGACCATTCAGAGAAGCCCTGTTCTGATCAGGGACAGAACGATACTGAAGTCAGAAAAAACGATAAACCACAGAAGGACCGGATACCTTTAAGGCTGAACATTGGCAGAAGAATTCAGAACC
This sequence comes from uncultured Clostridia bacterium, assembly GCA_946538615.1. Classification (GTDB taxonomy): domain Bacteria; phylum Bacillota; class Clostridia; order Christensenellales; family Aristaeellaceae; genus UBA2943. The sequence continues at coordinate 1,157 of CAMNGW010000237.1, read as the reverse complement.
AGATTGGCATATTCCTGACGTGAGTTTTGAGGAACACTGAGCCAGTCCATAGCTTGTTCAATGGATACACCTGCATGCTTCATGAGAGATTGAATGCTTTCCAGTAAAGATTGCTTTCTGCCTTCAACATTTCCTTCAATCTTTCCTTCAATCTTGCCCTTCCTTATTCCTTCCTGCTCACTTTTCAGTTTTTCCTCGTACACATATGCACGTAATGCTTCTTCCTGATTGAACATAGATAACATAATCTGTGACACCCCTTCCTTGGAAAGATAGCCTTGCATAATATTATCTTTTCTGCACTTCATTAGAATCCATTCGATTGCGTCCGTTGTTCTTCCGAATTTATGGATGCCTTCGTCATAAATCCAACAGAACCGGATATACTGAGAAATAATATCCTGATGATTTTCTTCTGGCTTAGCATACAGTACAGTTGCTGTGAGGTCTATCGGGGAATCCTGATTGTGGAAAATTTCTTTTCCAAGAGAAATCGTGTCAGGATGATTCTCTTTTTGTCCTGTGTAAATCATGTAGAATTCCGGTGAAGGGAGCGTCAAAGGTGTTTCACTGTATCTGTTCAGATGATTGTTTGTCATGAATCTTTCCATCGTATAAGCATAATAGAACAGAATACGGATAAGGACATTTATGCTCCATGTTGACTGGGCTTCAACCAGAATAATCAGACGGTCACTGACCCAAAAACCGAGATCATTATATGTTCCCCTGAGGACAGTTTTTTCCAGTGTGAGAATATGAATATCCTGTTATTTGACGTTTCTGGCATCATCCGGATGCAGAGCTTTGTACAGTTCCAGAACATGGTCCGGCGTACTGAAATAGTCACAGAACAAACCATCTTTTGCGTTTTTGTTCATAACAGGGAGTCTGGTGTTTTCAGCACGTTCAGACGAAAGAATGGTTTGCGCGTGCTTAAGAAGGGAATTGATTTCCTGCGTGACATGGGCCAGCTCCGTTTCATCAATGTTCCAGTCTGTGTGTTCTTCAAGGGCTTCTATTTTGACGAGCTGTTTAGACAGTTCTTTGATCACATTGCTGAATTGAGTCTTATTTTCCATGATCTGTCCTCCTGTCATATGGATTTTATCCATTCGGCGCGAGAAGACTCCGACCTCAACAATCCGCAAATTGTA
>CAMNGW010000236.1 GCA_946538615.1 uncultured Clostridia bacterium | reverse complement strand
GTATTTTCCAGGCTCACGCCGAGGCGTTCCATCTCACGCAGAAGCGCAATGCCCATATAGCAGCCGGTCAGGTTATCATTGGCACCGTCAACTATCCGCCTGGGATTGTAAGTACAGCCAACGAGAAGGAAGAAGGGCACAAAAATGAGGCCCCACATTGCCGCAGTACACACCCAGTGCCCGGCACCGCAAATTGAACAGATCCCAAGTGTGATATAAAACAACACGCCGACTACAGACATAACACCCGGAATCTCAAACACGATGCCGCCAAAATAATAATTGAGAGGAAACTCCCATGCAGCGTCGATATGCCCGTTGAGGAAAATTCTGCGCTTTACTTCTCCTGTACATGGACGGACAGCCGTCACGTTCAAGCTCTCTTTCTCAGGAAAAAGAGGATTGATGATCTGCTTATAGAGGACAAACTGAAAGAGAAACAGAAGCAGGGCAGCTGCTCCGGAAAAAATGCTGAGCCAGGGACTGAAAAAGAACGAAACCGCACAGAGTGTGTCGAAAGTCGCAGAAAACCAGAAATAGCCATAAAACGCGGCAGGGTGTTCTGTGAAGGTCTCAACTTTTACCTCGGCACATCCACATTCGCTTTTCAGGACATTCGCCATGTATTCCCCGGCCTCGCGTTCTCCTTCGCTTCCAGGGGCGCGTTTCTTCGTGCTTTGACAGATATGAGTAATCTCTCTGATCATATAGGAAACAGCGTGCGCACTGTTCCGGTAAAGGGCATCCATTATATTTATTCACAGCTCCTCATATTTTGATTTAACGCGATCCAGTCAAACTGAGCATTGTTACCAGATGGTGCAGGCATTCCCGGCTGCACAGACAAAGCGGCTGGCCACACTCCATCATGCCATGAAAATCCTGTCCGGTCAATTTGCTCCCGTATGACACGCCTTTTACGCTGGCATGAAAAGCATAAAAAAACGGCCAAAAGGGAAGCCTCGCAGTCGTTTTGTATGGTCAGGTACGGGCCTCAGTTCAGCCCCATTGCAGCGCGCTGGGCTGCTTTGATGTCCATTTCTGCGCGGCCTATTCTTACGGCAGCCTTCAGGGCGTCCTCAGCGGCACGCATCCGGATATCCGCGAGTCCCTGCATCTTCCGCTTTTCCTTGTTTACCCATTTCGTCCACTCTTCAAGGCGCCGTTTTGCGCGTATTTCCGCATTCTGTTCAGGTGTCAAAGGGGTATAGCAGAGTAAGCCAGCGTTCACAAGGTTCATTTTCTTCTCATTCAACATTTTCATAGGTTTATATTTCCTTTCTTATTACATTACAGCTTTATCTCCGGCCTTCCGCTTTTTTGGGGAATGTTTTTGCCGGTGTCCGTCAGGTTTTCATCCGCCTGACATATGGCTTATACGCACCTGTTTCCTGGGTGGCAGTTCCGTACAAATCGATTCGGGTTATTTCAGGGTATTGGTGGGTAGAATCTCTCTGACAGGGCACTGATCTTCCCCCGTAATCAGAATACAAGGCTGCCACCAAATATAACCACCGGTCCTGACGGGCAGCCCGGCGGCTGATGCCCTGAACGGGAGAAGGGGAAGCTCCTCTGCTCCTTATCCTTTGAGAGAAGATTGACGGGATGAGTCTGATAACAACCGGAGAAGCAGAAGTCTGCCTGTGTGAGGGATGGCCTGATCGTCAGCCTTTTTCTCACAGTGGAAAAGATGACCTGTGATCCTGCATGGAATCGTATCCTGGAGAAGTTTACGCCTGACAAAAGGGATAGCGTATGATGCATCACCATTTCTTTTATTTTCTTATACTTAAACGATTAAGTTACACATTCACCCAATCATTGTAAGCAAGTGGCGTCATTCAGGTAAGGAGAATGCATAAAAAGCCTCTGCAGTTCATACCTGCTATGACTGATAAAGCACCTGAAGGCAAAAGGAGCCGCAAGAGGATTGCTGCTGATTCTGTCGTCCGGATTCATGAAGACAGTGTATTTCTGTAAATGGTGAAAGTCTGACTCAAAAGGTCTGTAAAAGCAAGATGAACAGTTGACATTGAAACATAATTGATTTAAATTGTATGTACCCGTGCTAACAAGTATCAGGAGCAACAGATCTTATTCATTGCACTGCGGTCAGTGATGACGGAGAACTGTCAGACAATGTGAAAGAATCCTCTGTGATTTCACTGCGGAGTTTATGACAGACACTGCTCCTTTCCCTAGAATATAAAGAGCCAAAAAATTCAAAAGGAGAAATCATATGAAAACTGCCAGGATCAAACGAACGCTGTTGTGCATTCTTGTGATCGCTCTGATGATGTGCATGTTCACGATTACAGCATCCGCAGAAGGATCCAAGGAAGCGGCACAGACAATGTCCCGCTTCCACATGACGTTCTGGTCTTTGTTGCCACCGGTTATTGCTATTGGTCTGGCGTTAATGACAAAGGAGGTTTATACATCACTTTTCATCGGAATGATCGTCGGAGGTTTACTGTATTCAAACTTCAGTTTTGAAGGGACATTGACCCATGTATTCAATGATGGAATCGTAGCCTCGCTTGCTGATCCTTATAATGTTGGTATCGTGGTCTTTCTTGTCATTCTTGGCATTATGGTGATGCTGATGAACAAGGCGGGGGGATCTGCTGCATTTGGCCGATGGGCAGCATCCCATATCAAGGGCCGATCCGGTGCACAGATTGCGACAATTGCTTTGGGCATGTTAATTTTTATTGATGACTACTTCAATTGCCTGACAGTTGGTTCTGTAATGCGGCCGGTAAGCGACAAGAGCAAGATTTCCAGGGCGAAGCTGGCATACTTAATTGACGCAACAGCGGCTCCCGTGTGCATTATTGCGCCTGTTTCTTCGTGGGCAGCTGCAGTTTCCAGCTATGTGGAGGACGGAAACGGGCTGTATCTGTTTATTCGTGCCATACCATTCAACTTTTACGCGATCCTCACAATCATCATGATGGTGTTCCTTGCTCTTAACAACATGGATTACGGTCCTATGGCAAAGCATGAGAGAAATGCGAAAGAAAAGGGAGATATCTTCTCTGGCATGAAGGAATCGGCAAGTGCGGCTGATGAAGAAAGGAATGCCAAAGGAAAGGTACTTGACCTGATTCTGCCTATTGCTGTCCTGATTGCCGCCTGCATTATTGGTATGATTTATTCTGGCGGATTCTTCCAGGGCGAGAGTTTTGTGAATGCGTTTTCAAATTCGGATGCATCCATCGGATTGATGCTGGGTTCTGCGGTCACTCTGATAATAACTGTCATTTACTATTTGCTTCGCCGGGTGCTGAGCTTTAAAGAGATTACCAGCTGTATCCCAGAAGGCTTCAAATCGATGGTCCCTGCTATCCTGATTCTGACTTTTGCATGGAGTCTTAAAGCAATGACTGACAGTCTTGGAGCAAAACAGTATGTTGAGGCACTTGTAAAGAGTTCAGCTGGTGAGTTTCAGTCCTTACTGCCTGCTATTGTGTTCCTTGTCGCGGTTGGCCTTTCTTTTTCGACGGGTACATCGTGGGGAACGTTTGGCATTTTAATCCCAATTACATTGGGTGTGTTTCCTCTGACGGACCCGCTTGGTGTGGTTTGTGTCAGTGCTTGCATGGCGGGTGCTGTTTGCGGTGACCATTGTTCTCCGATTTCCGATACGACAATTATGGCAGGTGTAGGTGCTCAATGCGATCATGTAACGCATGTTTCGACACAGCTGCCATATGTACTGACAGTTGCTGGCGTGAGCTTCGTGGCATATATCATTGCAGGGCTTGTTCCGAATGCCATCATTGCACTGCCGATTGCTGCTGTACTGATGATTGGCACATTGTTTGTGGCGCGTAAAGTCATGAGGGCTTATGAATAAAGCCGCCCATTAGTCAATCTTCCTGCTGTACCTGTTCAGAACGGATTTCATCATGCTCATATATTGATCAGATCTCTGTGCAGTGAGGCTGAATGATACGCACCTGTTCCCCGGGTGGCAGTTTGGTGCGAAAAATCCGATTCCCCGATTCTTCATCCGGTCCGGACAGACTGAAATTTATCCATTCGGCGCGAGAAGACTCCGACCTCAGCAATCCGCAGATTGCAGGTGGTGAGATGAATCGCGCCATTTTCTTCGATGAATTTTGTGATATATAACCGGACTTTGCCACTTCCCCGAAAGAAAACCTCAAGCTGTATAACAGTTTGAGGCGATAAAGCAAATCATTTTCAGCACCTTTAAGAGACGCTGTTACAGAAGACTTCATGGACAGCGGCTGGAATGAACTGATATCCATGCTGGAGTACAAATGGGATTGGTATGAGGGGCTGCACTGTATGCGGAGTGAGGCATGACGCAGAGCCGCTAAGAAAAACATCAGAAATGAGGGAGCACGTTCCCCGATAAATCATCCCGGACCGCGCTGAGAATCTGATTCAAAGCGCGAAAACCCAGGCTGCGGCCGAGCTGCTGCGGGGGAGGCTCAGAGGAGAATCCTTCACTTCATTGGCGACGCCGTAAGTGATGGGTACTTCAACAGCTCAGATCCATTCCTGCCAGACTGTCTTCTGCGGCTTTCATGATTGCGTCAACATCGGCACCATGGATATCAAGACCGGCGGCTGAAATCTGCCGGACATCCTGAATGCCATAGTAATTCTGCGCCAGAGCTTTGACATATCCAAAGCCGAATTCGTCAGGAACATAATACCCTCCTGCTGTAGTCACATAAAACAGGGCGCTTGCTTTGCAAAGGCCGATCGGTACGCCGTGCTCCGAGTACTTGAATGTAATTCCCACAGCATTAATCTGTTCAAAATACTGCTTTAGTGCAGCAGGAAAGGACAGATCCCAGAATGGAGCCGCAATTACAATGGTTTCAGCCTCTGAAAACTGCCGTGCAAGGGCAAACACTGGGGCTTGAAGGTTCCCGTTCAGCGTGAGTCGGTCACGCTCATTGAGATATTCCTCATTGACGACAGGGAAAGAATAATCCTTCAGACGGATTTCCTCATAAGGCCTGTTCAGCTTTCGAAGCAATATCTCCGCCAGCTGTTTGGTTCTGGACTCTGTTCGTACGCATGCATTCACATAGAGTATCGGCTTTCCCACACACTTTTCCTCCCACAAATCACGATTTACTGCTCAGATTGTACAGTCATTCCCAGCTGAACAGACATAGCGGCTGGCCGCACCCCATCATGCCATGAAAATCCTGTCCGGTCAATTTGCTTGCGTATGATCCAGTGGGAGGACCCTGGATTATGCTTTTACGCTGGCCTGAAAAGTATAAAAAAACGGCCAGGAGGAAGCCTCTCGGTCGTTTTGTATGGTCAGGTACGGGCCTCAGTTCAGCCCCATTGCAGCGCGCTGGGCTGCTTTGATGTCCATTTCCGCACGGCCCATTCTTACGGCAGCCTTCAGGGCGTTCTCAGCGGACCGCATCCGTATATCCGCAAGCCCCTGCATCTTCCGCTTTTCCTTGTTTACCCATTTCTTCCACTGTTCAAGGCGCTTCTTTTTGCGTATTTCCGCATTCTGTTCAGGTGTCAAAGGGGCATAGCAGAGTACTCTGATTTGGACAAGAGCAATCATATGACAAATTTGCGCTACATTGATATGTTTCAGGCTGCTTATGATAAAGCTTTCTGGAATC
>CAMNGW010000235.1 GCA_946538615.1 uncultured Clostridia bacterium | reverse complement strand
CAGGATACAGACTGTGCCCTTCCCTTCCCATCGTTCACAGAACGATTCAGCATCTTCTGCCTGTCCAAGCAGCACCATGGACTCTGCACACCCATAGGAGAACATGGATATGGAGAGGAGAAATAGGCACAGCAAAACAAAATGCTTCATACATCTTATCTCCAGTGTACGACGGAGCCTGCACACAGAACAGTACTGTCTGGTCAGCGTTTCTCATGCACGAAAAGGACCGGTCTGCTGCTCAGGCAGAATCTTTTCCGTTTTCCCTTGTGCCAAATCTTACAGTTCAAGCTCAGGGAAAAGAGAAACCACGTCCTCTTCCTGGGCTCCGAAAGCATGGACGAGCCCCATCTGAGGGCCAGACCTGGTCATGACCCGTGCTGTAAAAGCATTCACGCCTTCCATGCCCAGAACAGTCATCGACCGGCGCAGCAGCGCTTCCGCCAGCCCTTGCCTGCGGTATTGAGCATGTGTATATACCGCCATCAGTTCAGCACTGTTCTCATTGCCAACCATCATAAGTTCTGAAACAACCTGGTTCTCACGCATCATGCCAAGAACCTGGAAATGTGTAGTGCGCATAAACTGTGTGAGCAGTACAAAATCAATGTGCCTTACATCATTTGCAGCAAGTCTGCCCAGAAAAGCGAGCTTTTCTTCAGGCGTATTCACCGGAATCTGAATGACCTGGCATCCGATCGGGATCCGGCTTTCCCCCTGAGGGTTATGCAAAGAAACTATTGATTCCCTGCTGCCCAACGACATACCGGATGCCGTATAAAACTGCTGGCTCTCCATATCATCCGGACGGACCAGCGTGTAGACGCGGGCACGTATGGCCGGGTTTGCGTCCCTTAATTGACGCGCCCTTGCTATAAGGGCGCCAAGCAAAACAAATCTCGCTCCCAGGGAACACTTCATATCAAAATAGATATTCATCGGACAATCAGGGTCGACATGCGGTGTGTACTGGTAAATCACCCGTCCGGTCCCCACCTGATTGTTCAGTTCATCCAGTGCATAAAACATATTGTCCGCCGGCACTCCTTCAACGGAGCCATTGGGATGAATCACTCGATACAAGCTGACGCCTCTTTCCCGCTGCCTCTCGGACAGCTTTCATAGCCCATGACAGCACAGCACACTGCCATAAGAGCAAACAAATAGTCCCATTCATTTTCAAGGCCCAGAGTCAGAATATACAGCATAATACCTGCTGACGCAACTGTAGCTGACACGAGTACCCCTTTCCATACAGTGCTGCGTCCTTTTTTCCAGGAACTCTTCTCCTGCATGAGAAAGGAGACAGCCAGAAGAACAATGCCTGCTGACAGATAGGGGTAAAACTGAGGCTTTTCGAAAGCAAACTCCGTAAAAATTATACACAGTGTACTTGCCACAAACCTCAGAACGGACCTTACCGTCTTAAAAGTATCCTGGCGGAGACTTTTAAGCCTGATGCCATGGCAGACCATAAGGCAGGCCAGGGCACACAGCTGAGAGAACCTCACAAAACCAAACCGGATCAGTTCGTCTACGCGCATCTGTTCCCAGAAAATCTGCGTACATGACAGCAGGACAAGACCAGTGATGCCAGGTGTGCCCTCGCTCCAGTGCCGCGACATGCACAAAAGCACCACTGCTAAAATGACAAGGGCCGTGACCGCTTCATAAGCAAAGACCGGAACATACCATTCTGACCAGTCTTCCTCGGCATAAGTACAAACGGCAAAAGGGAAAAAGCGCAGACCATCTTCTTCCACAAACTGTCCCAGGCCCTGTCCGTTGAAATATTCTGCTGCACGGCCTATACAAAGAGCAAGCAGGGAACCCGGGGCAGCCGTATCCATGAGCCTGCCGAATGGCATGTGCCAGACCCTGGAAAGGAGGAGGCAAGCCAGAAGAATAAAGAAGACCGCACCGTAGAGAGTATATCCGCCCTCATGTAATCTGACAAAAAAGCTGTAGCCCCCATAGTCTGCCTCCAGGGCGGGGAAAAAGGCGCATGCATATGCAAAATGTCCGCCAAAAAGGGCAAACAGGGTACAGATGACTGTCAGCGGCACTGCCTTTTCAGCCATTCCTTTTCTGGTACAGACAGCAATTGTCAATGTACCGGCAAGCAGGAACGCAAGACCCATCATCAGGGAATACATTGTCACCGAAAATGGGCCGATCGAAATCAGTGTGGTCAATTCACCATACATTTTTTATTTCTCCTCATTTGTGGAGCCTGTTGCAAAATATATGATATCCTGGATGCCGCGTTTGCTTTTGTGGTTGATTTTTACATTGTTAAGAACCAGCCATGTCGATGAACCGCCATCAAGATTATAGGCATCCTTAACGCCAAGTGCCTCAAGCAGATCGCCAAACTGGACAAGTGTCATACCTTCCGAGCCACTCTGTTCCGGTCCATGCGTTGTCACACAAAGATATGTCAGGGGAGCAATCTGACAGATCGCCTGTCTCTGGGCTTTTTTCTTATTGCCTCCCATGGTCCCGGCATTATAGTCCCTTTGTCGTTCCCCGTTGATGATCAGGCCCGGTCCAAAAGAGAAAGAATGCATAATCTCGACGCCCTGTGCCTGCAATTCCTGAACTTCAGCGGCAGTCGGAGCCTTAAGAATGTGGAAATTTCCCTCTGTATCAATGATCAGGGCATCAAAAACCTCAAAGTCATTTTCGCGGATCTTTATGCCATTGCGGTAAATCACGCCTTCCTTGCGATCGCCAAAATAGTCCCCATTGATGGCAAGAACAGCATGTACACGCTTGGCAATAATGTCGGCATTTGAAGCCGTCTTGGAAATCTTGCCCTGATCAAACGCACCTGATTTTGCCGGTGCACATCTGAGCTGGCTGGGATCGGCAATCTGGACATACGTCAGAAAAACCTTTGTGTCATAGGCACGTATGGTTTCAATATGCACTGCAATTGTATCATCCACATATCCCTTGTTCTCCTCCAGGAAACAGCTTTCCATCGGCGCATAGGGAGCGATTTCACCCAAAGGCAAAGGAGCTGAAATGGACAGTTCTGCTGGTTCGTACACCGGATAAGTTCCAGCTTCAGCACCTGCATAAGGGAGAGATGAGGGGATCAGCAGCACAACACCTACAAATACCAGTATAATAGCAAATATTCGGACAATCAGATGAGACATGTTTTTTCCTCCAAAGGGTTGTTTCATTGACAACGCAAGCATTATACCTGTCATCATTTTGGGTGTCAAATTCTATCATTCCGGACTATTATCCTGTATGGCAGAATTCCCTTTCATTGCCTTTTAAGATAACCTTGGCTATAATGATTCTGCTGAAGGAGGTCAGGACTGTGGCAAAAACAAAAGTATGCTTTGCCTGCACGGCTTGTGGTTATGAGAGTCCGAAATGGTCCGGGCGCTGTCCGTCCTGCGGTGCCTGGAACACGATGGAGGAAACAATTTCCGGTCCAGTACCTGATAAAGCATCAGCCAAGCCGGCAAAACAGCGTCCCGGGACCGGCGGGGCCGTGATGAAACTCAATGATATTCCTGAAGACACTACCGTCCGTACCAGTACCGGTATCTCAGAACTTGACCGTGTCCTGGGCGGGGGCATTGTAGAAGGAGCGCTCATCCTGCTGGGAGGAGACCCGGGCATCGGCAAATCGACCCTGCTCATTCAGGCCTGTTCCCATCTGTGTCAGCAGGGGCAGAAGGTCCTTTATGTGAGCGGGGAAGAGTCGGCCAGGCAGATCAAGCTCCGTGCCAACCGCCTTGGCATCCATGACGAGCATTTATATGTATTGGCTGAAAATGCCCTTGATAATGTGGAAGAACGCATGCGGAGTCTGAGCCCTTCCGTCATGGTGGTCGACTCCATCCAGACAATGTACCGTCCGGAAATGGCCTCTGCACCCGGTTCGGTCAGTCAGATCAGAGAATGTACATCTCTGCTCATGCGTATGGCAAAAGAGAGCGGGACCTCAATATTCCTGGTGGGACATGTTACCAAAGAAGGCGCAATAGCAGGACCCAGAATGCTTGAACACATGGTCGACGTGGTTCTCTATTTTGAAGGCGATAATCAGCAGCAGTACCGTCTTCTGAGGGCCGTAAAGAACCGCTTTGGCTCAGTCAATGAGCTTGGCGTTTTCCAGATGACCTCAGAAGGCATGCAAATTGTCCCCAACCCGAGTGAACAGCTGCTCTCCCACCGTGCTAAAGGTGCGAGCGGATCCGTGGTCTTCTGCGGACTGGAAGGGTCAAGGCCGCTTCTGTGCGATGTGCAGGCTTTGGCTTCCCAAAGCTATTTCGGGACACCCAGACGCACTGTCAACGGTGCAGACGGAAGCCGCGTTGCACTGCTCCTGGCTGTTCTTGAAAAACGCTGTGCCCAGAAAACTTACAACCAGGATATCTATATTAATATTGCAGGCGGTCTTGAGCTCTCAGAGCCTGCCGCTGACCTCGCCCTCTGTTCAGCCATCGTCTCTTCTCTCAAAGATCAGAGCATAGGTGCAGATATGGCCGTGATGGGGGAAATCGGTCTGGCCGGTGAGGTCCGCGCCATCCCCCAGTGTGAAAGGCGCATTGCAGAATGCGAACGTCTGGGGTTCAACCATATTATCCTTCCCAAAGAGAACCTGAAGCGTATGAAAGTACCGGATGGTATGAAACTTGTCGGTGTCGATACGGTCATGCAAGCCATATCTGTTCTCTTCTGATCCTTTCCTGAATCGAGATTATTGAACGCGTGGAGGCGTATTCTGTTTGCGTCCTGTATTCATCAAAAAAATGCTCCGCGTCCTTATCATTGTGCTGTTTGCCGGAATCGGCATCGCTGTTCTGGCAGGTATCCTGGAATGGGTACAGATGGGTGATCCTGACATTGTCCTGCCGCTGTTCACCCTTTGCATGTTATATGGCGGAACGGGGCTTCTGTTTGCCGTCATTGGGTTGTTTTTTTCATCCCATTTGGCTGATCTGATTTTGAATTGGGGCTCCGGATTGGTCAGACATGTCGAAAAGCTCCCCTTTCCGCAGCTGATGAGCGGCACACTGTGCATGATTCTGGGGCTCATTGTGGCAGCACTGGTCTCAAATATCGTCCAGTTTATGGGCGCTTCGATTTTCACCACCGCATTCACAGCCCTGCTGTATGTCTGTTTCGGCGCATTGGCTTATACCATAGGTCACATCCGTTCCAGGGACTTCCATCTTTATTTCAGTTCATTCATCCATTCACGCACTTATACCTTTCACAAAAAAACACATCGCGCATCCCGTAAAGTGGCCCAGCGGGGAGCCCCGGACAAACTGCTCGATGCTTCCGTGCTCATTGACGGCCGTATCGCGGACCTGTGCAGGATCGGTTTCATTGAGGGCGATCTGATCATCCCTGATTTTATTATTGAAGAACTGCACCATATCGCAGACAGCCAGGAGCCATCAAAACGTACGCGCGGACAGAGGGGCCTTGATACGATCACTTCTCTTCAGAGTCTCTCAGGAACAAGGATCCGCACCATGCAGGAGTCCAGTGATAATGTCAGCGATCCGGATGTGCGTCTGCTCAGACTTTCACGGGACACAGGATCTGTTGTCATTACCTGTGATACCAACCTTGCCAAAATTGCGGCTGTTTCTTCCATTCCCGTGCTG
>CAMNGW010000234.1 GCA_946538615.1 uncultured Clostridia bacterium | reverse complement strand
TACTCGGATGGATCAAGTAGTGGTGAGTATCTCTGGATGTAGTCTTTGACCAGTCATCATGCAAAAGCCCTAGTCCGTTCCATGCGCTCATTGAATTATCCTTATGCTTTACGTTATAATCGTTTTGTCCTATCTCATTCTGAGGCGGTGATTGCTTGAAAATCCTGTTGACCGGTGTATTGCCATGGTCTGTCTGGATGATTTCTGAGCGTCTGACCCGGGGCGGCCATGACGTGACTGTTCTGGGACAGGCTGAAAAACAGGACAGTCCGCTCAAAGGGGTCCACCATGTCAAAATGAACCTGATGAACCATGAAAAAGATACGGCACGGTACATCAGCGCGGGCGGCTTTGACGTTGTCCTTTTCTTTTTTGCCTGTCAATGCGAAGACAGGCGCGCATACAACGGCGTACAGGGCAGGGAACTTGACCTTATGTTCAATATCCTGCACGGCGCGTCGGAAACCAGCGTGAACCATTTCATTCTGGTCACGGACCAGCGGGTTTTCGGGGAAGACCAGAACGCATCGGAAGACGAGCTCCCCCTGCCCAATTCTCCCACGGGTATCATGCTCCAGGCGGCTGAGTCATGCGTGAACTGCGGCATATCGGGGAAGATCCGTACCCTGATTGTCCGTACGACCAGCCTTTATGCACCCGGTGATCCGGACAGCTTTTTCAGCTATGCCGTCCAGTGCGCCAAAAGCGGTGAGGCCATGGTGTTAAACGGCAGCGAGCAGACGCCCTGTGATTTTCTGCATGCGGAAGACTTTGGCACATTTCTTGAGCATGCGGTCAGCCTGGAGCTGGAGGGCATCATCCATGCCCCGCAGGGCGTCCCCTCGACCTACGGTGAAACGGTCCAGGGCATGAAAGCTTTCCTGCCGGACCTTCATGTGGTCTATCTTCCGCAGGCGCGCTGCCGGAGGGCGCTGAACGGGAAGCGCGCCTCAGCGACCGGATGGGTGCCCCGACACGATTTCCGTGGCGAGCTGGAAGTGCTCTGTGCAGCCTCTGAGTCCGGGCAGACGGCCCGGGGGAAGCGCTGGCACAAGCCGGACAAGCTCGGATGGACGGTCCTGAAGTGGGCTGAAGTGATCTCCCTGGTATTTCTCGCCGGATGGCTGATGCAGGAAGGTGAGAAGAATGCGCTCCTTGTGAGCATTGACTATATGCTGCTGTACGTGATCAGCATGGGATTTGTCCACGGACGTACGGCGGGCATGACAGCCTCCGTACTCGCCTGCATCTGGTACTGCTGGTCATTCATCCAGGAGGGGAACGCGGCCACGGACCTGATGTTCAACACGGACCACTGGCTGCCCATGAGCATCTACATTCTCTGCGGCTCGCTGTTTGGCTATGCCCAGGACAGGCAGCGGTTAAAAATGGAACTGCTTGAGAAAGAGCGGGAAGAGATTGCAAGGGAACGCGACTTTGTCGAAGGCATCTACCAGAGCACGTTTGAGGACCGCAACCAGCTCAAGGAACAGATCTATCATTACCGCGACAGCTACGGGAGGATCTATCAGATCACCCGTGAACTGGACAGCCTGCAGCCGGTACAGGTCTACCTCTCCACACTGCATGTGCTGGAGAGCACGCTTTCCAACCACTCCGTGGCGATTTATTCATGCAACCCGGAGAGCTCCTACATCCGTCTGATTGTCCGCTCCCGGGAGATGCATGACCTGCCCAAGTCTGTGGATATGAACCAGTTCGCCCCGATGTATGAGCGCCTGAAGGAAGGGAAGCTCTTTGCCAACCATACGCTGTTGAGCGGGTACCCTGTGTACGCACTGCCTGTCATGTCCGGCAACGAGATGATGGCGATCCTCATGCTCTGGCAGGTGTCTTTTGAGCAGCAGAGCATGTACCTTGAGAACCTGCTGACGGTCATGGCGGGCCTTGTGCAGAGCGCACTGGTGCGCGCCCTCACGTACCACAGGCACGTGGCGGACCTCTACTTTGAAAACACCCATATCCTGACGCCGGCTGCCTTCCGTGAGACCCTGGGCGTGTACCAGTCGATCCGCCAGCAGCACACGGGGAGCCATGTGCTGGTTGCCCTGAAGATGAACCGTGAACTGTCCCTGGAAGTCATGGACAAGTATATCGGGCGCCTCCTGAGGAGCACAGACGTGGTCGGCATGCTTGATGACGGCCAGTACTATGTTCTCCTGCCCCAGGCGACTACGGACCGGATCCCGGCCATTGATGCCCGTTTTAACAGTTATGGAATCCACTGTGAAGTGGTAGCGGAGGATATTGCCATTGCGTAATCTTTTACAGAATACAGGTATCATCTGGCTGATTGCAGGGGTGCATCTCCTTCTTCTGGCCGCAGCGTACCTGGCAGGAAAAAAGCGCAGGCGCGCCCTGAGCCCGGGTGAAATTTTCCTGTGCGTGCTGCTTCCGGTCTTTGGCCCTGTGTGCGGCCTGGAGCTTGTGCTCACCCCGGATCCTGACCCGGCCCTTCTCAAAGACATGATTATGCGGGAGGACCCGATCCGGACCAATCTCATTGACCCGGAGCCCATTGCCGCGCAGACCGCGCCTATGGAGGAATCCTTCCTCATCAATGACCCCCATGTGCGGCGCGAAATGATGATGAAGCTGCTGCACGAGAACCCTGAGGAGAACCTGGAGCTGCTGATGCTGGCGCGCTTCAATGATGACCCTGAGACGGCGCATTATGCCACTGCCACCCTGACAGAGTACCAGAGGCGCAGTGAAATGTCCCTGCAGCAGAGCCAGAGCCTTCTGAGCAGGGAGCCGGACAATACCCAGCAGCGGCTGATTTATATCGGGCAGCTGGAGAAATATATTGACAGCGGCCTGCTGGAAGGGCACCTCCTGCTGCGGCAAAGGGCGCTGCTTGAAAAGGAACTGGGCACGCTGCCGGAAAATGAAGTGGACCTTGCGCTGGGGTGCCTGCGCGTAAGAAATCTGCTGGCCATGCAGCAGCCCAGGGACGCTGAAGCCTGTGCAAGAAGGCTGATTGACCGCTTCCCGGGCGCTGAGGAACCGTGGCTTGAGTGCATGCGGATCTGTGTGGACAGCCATGACGCGGCCGGGCTCAGGAAGCTCCAGCAGGAGATCCGGACGCAGGGGATCCTGTG
Source organism: uncultured Clostridia bacterium (assembly GCA_946538615.1). Lineage (GTDB taxonomy): Bacteria > Bacillota > Clostridia > Christensenellales > Aristaeellaceae > UBA2943. Next base: position 2,532 of record CAMNGW010000234.1, on the reverse strand, counting down.
GAGCTACCAGGGGCAGGAAAAAATGGAATATATCCTCAGAGGGATAGGGAAGGAGACCGGGAAAGAAAGCCCATGAAAGCCAAACATCATGTGATTCTGTTTATCACAACACCTGTGGTCTGTATCCTGCTTGGCTGGATGCTGATGGTCTCCCACAGCGGACTTCCCATGGACGCCAGGCCCAGCCGCCTGGAGCCCCTGGGTTCAGATCCCATCACCGCAAAGGGACAGGACACAGAAATCCTTCTTCTGTATGAGGAAAGGACAGCGCTGCTTGAGACCGTTGAGGATACCCTGCGGGAAATGCGGCTGGGATGGACCTCAGCCTCCGCGGTGGACCAGGCCCTGCTTTCACAGGTGCATACCGTTCTTCTGTGTACGCCCGACCTGTCCTCCCTTGAGGGCGAAGGGGCCGTCATCCTTATGGACTGGGTGGAGGAAGGGGGGCGCCTTGCCCTTCTGGCACTGCCCGAAGTCACCGGCTGGACCCGTATTGTGCGCCATAAGCTCGGCATCATGGATTTCGGACCGGAGTACCTGCTTTATGATTCCCTCAGCTTTGCACCGGGGGTGCTGCCCGTTTTTGACGGCCTTGGCATTACGGAAGAACTGGCGGATTATCTCCTGCCTGTGCACCTTGAGGAGGACTGCAGGGTGCTTATGACCGCAGGGGAAGGTACGCCGCTGATGTGGACGCGTGAGGTGGGCAAGGGCCGCGTTCTTGTGTGCAACCACTCGCTCATAAGCGGCAAGGACAGCCGCGGCTATGTGGTTTACGCCCTTGAGAACTTCGAGGACGTCCTGGTGTATCCCATCATCAATGCCGGCATGGTTTTCATCGACGACTTCCCGGCGCCCCAGCCCGAAGGATTTGACGAGCTCCTCCAGAGCCAGTACGGCCTGAGCACGCAGGGCTTTTTCCGCAACCACTGGTGGCCGGATATGAAGAACCTTGTGCGCAGACACGGTGTGCGCTACACCGGGGTCCTGGTGGAAACCTATAACCGGAACATGGACCCGCCCTTTGTCCCGGACACCGACGACCATGCGCTCATACGCTACTACACCTCTGAACTTCTCCAGAGCGGCGGGGAGATCGGGCTGCACGGCTACAACCACCAGCCGCTTTGCCCGGATGGATGGCCCTATGCCGACGAGGACTATATCACCTGGTCCTCGGTGGCCAATATGGAAATGGCCATTGGCGAACTGCTCAGGTACGGCAAATCCTTTCTCCCGGAGGCTGAATTCACCAGCTATGTTCCGCCGTCCAATTACCTGAGCGGGGAAGGCAAGCAGGCGCTGATGCGCACGGTTCCCTCCCTGTTCGTGTTCTCCGGGGTCTATCTCCCGGAAGAAGGCATCCGGGCCTTTGTACAGGAGTTCCGTGAGGAGGAAGACGGGAGCATATCTGTGCCCCGCGTCACATCCGGGTTCTCCATGGACAATTACACCCAGCTTGTGGCAGCCGGGGAGCTGGCGCTGCACGGCGTGTTCTCACACTTTGTCCATCCCGATGATGTCCTCGACCCTGAGCGCGGCGCCCTTCTGGGGTGGGAAACGATGTCAGAAGCCTTTGAGGCCCACCTGCAGGACATCATGAAAGCTTTTCCGGCACTCAGATGGTGCACCGCAACCGAGGCGGCTGCCGCCGTGCAGCGCTACGGCAGGCTGGGCGTGGCAAGGCACTGGGACGGGAACCGTCTTACGCTGGAACTGTCCGGCTTCTATGACGAGGCCTGGCTGTGCCTTGTCTCTGAACGCCCGGAGCGCGTGGAGGGCGCCGAGGTCCATGAGGCGGGCAGCGGTGAACTGTGGCTGCGTGCGACGCAGGACAAGGTCATACTGGAATGGGGGCAGGAACCGTGAAGATCTGTGTCATTTGCGAAGGCTGCTATCCTTTTGTGGCAGGCGGCGTGTCCAGCTGGCTCCATGGCCTGATCCGTGCCATGCCCCAGCATGAATTTGTGATCTGGGCTATCGGTGCCCAGGAGAAGAGCCGCGGACATTATGCGTATGAGATGCCGGAGAATGTGACGGACCTGAGGGACGTGTACCTGGATGAGATGATGTCCTGCCACCTGAAAAAGCCTAGGCGCGTGAAGCTGACGGAGGAGGAAAAGGAAAACATCAAGCAGCTGTTCCGGTGCGAAAAACCCGACTGGGAGCCCCTGTTCCGTTTTTTCTCGCGCCCGGCCATGAACAATGTCAGTTTCCTGATGAGCGAAGTTTTCCTGGACATCATTGAGGAGCTTTCCGCAGAGGACTTTCCCTATGTGGGTTTTACCGAGTATTTTTACTGCATCCGCTCCATGTTCCTGCCCCTTCTGTACCTGCTTGGCAGCGAGATCCCCGAGGCGGACATCTACTATTCCGTCTCAGCGGGCTATGCGGGCGTGCTGGGCTCCATGGCGTCGGTGAGGACAGGAAAGCCCTTTCTTCTGACGGAACACGGCATCTATACCCGCGAGCGCGAGGAAGAGATCCTGCGCACCAACTGGGTGGCGCCCCACTTCAAGAACCTGTGGATCA
>CAMNGW010000233.1 GCA_946538615.1 uncultured Clostridia bacterium | reverse complement strand
ATATGAGGGCAGTGTTGATTGTTTCGTCATGCAGGTCAATACCATAACTGATGAAAACGGTGAAGAGCTTGATGAATTTGTCCCCATTGAAGACCCGGATCTTGAAAACCGTCTCATCGCTGTAGCCCACAAGCGGATGAACGACGATGAGGATGCAGAAGAAGAATAAGCTATATGGCGGGTTGTACCCGCCTTTTTTTGTGCACAAGGCCTGTAAATAACCTGGGGATTATCTTCTGTCAAGCCAAAAAACAATCCCCAGGTTGTGAATAAAGCTGTGGATGATGTCAGCAAATTCAAACTGTCCTGTGCATGAAATATTTCCCGATTTATGATACTGCAAGGCTTTCTAATCAGACATCGGTCTGTTTTTGTGGGTAACTTTTATCCACAGCCTATTCACAGCCATCATTCACAGCTTGTCTGTGAACAAATGAAGTTATCCACAATGCAGATGCCGGATACCCCGTCCTCTGATGTCGAATGCATTCGCTGACTCCCCATTTTTCCCTGACATGATGTCTGCCCACTGCCTGTGCGTCAGCAATAAGTGCCCCTTTGCATGATCAAACCCTATGGAAATCTGGCCCATTTTCTGAAATCCCCATAGCTCTGCAAATCAATCAGGCTGCACATTCAAAGGATTTCCTTCCCTCTCCATAAGGCAGAAAGCGCCTGAAAAACCGGTCTGCTCCTCTGGGCTTTCTTAAGCCATCGCTTTTTTCATATCCTGCTCTGTAAGCTTTTCATAAAAGCATGCAAAAGTCCTGTGCCAATAAATTGACAGTCTGATCTTGACTTCATTGCTTTCCCCCGGAGCAGGCTTTGCAGCGGACAGGATAAGCATCTTAATTTCTCATACATTTTCAATGGCTTTCTGGTTGAATCTGACTGTGTACCTTGCAGAATATCCGCTGCCTTCAAAGAACAAGACTGAATAGCTCAGCGTGTTCTTTTCACTGGCACCAGTTTTTCAGCTGCATACATCAGTCAATGGATCCCGGAACAGTACTCCCCTGCCCCGTAATCCATCTCATATTACATGAACTGCAGAATATGCAGCGCATTGGACCCCAGCCTGCTTTAGACAGCAAAAAAGACCCGCCCCGAGTCCAGTTTCTGATCATTCAATTTCCTTTTTCAATCCAAGATAGTAGCAGATTTCATCCTCAATCCAGTACTGCCATTGGGCATGTCCCCGCTGCAGTTCTTTCATTTTCGTGTAACAGCTCATTCCATCTCCTGCATCACGCCAGATATCCACAAGTACAGTATCAGGGTCTGTCTGCTCCAGGTTATGCTCCACCCACCAGAAAGCATCCTCCTCAACGATTGTCAGACTGGAAGAACGCGGGAAGAAAGGCAGCAGTTTATCCCGGAACAATGCAATCATGTCTTGTTCCCGTTCAATGCAGATCACAGAGTTCACCCGCGGATTAAGCAGCGCATGGAATGCATAGTACCCCAGGCCCAATCCAAGACAGACCACTTGTCCCTCCGCTTTTTCAGCAAGCGGCTTCAAGGTTACAATCTCATTGGGTTCTGCAGACATCCAGCTCAGACCATTCTCATACACAGCAGGAAAGCGCACAGGTTCTGTCAGAAAGCCAAGCTGCGGGTACACCCGCTCTCCTTCACAGATGAATGAACCACAGACAAAAGGTACATATGGTTCAAGCCGCTCCATGGTCAGCACTTTATTGCCATTTCGTCCATATACTTCACCAATAGCCTTGACATAAGGGTCATCCAAAACAAGTCCCGCCGGGACCTCATGTACCATTTTGGGCAGATATCCTCTGTAAATTTCCCGCCCCATAACAGAATCAGCGTCAAGACCCATGCTTGAAAGAAGAAAGGCACAGAACGCCTCTGTCCGTGTAAGCCCCAGTACAGTCAGTTCTGAAGCAAGCTGATCATTGCACAGGGGCACGTTTTCACGCAGTACCTCTGCAAGACGGTAAAACACTTCATTGTTCGTCTGCATATCCGCTGTCCTCTTGGGCAATGTGTGCAATTTCTTTGGGAATCATGCCTGCAAACTCTGTAAATCCCGGCTCACTCTTGACATGAATTTCACCGCCATACTTCTCCAGTGTCTGTCGTACAATAAACAGTCCCATGCCGTGCCCACTTCCCTTTCCTGTTACTCCAGGATTAAAAATGGCTGCCTGGCTCCTGACCGGAATCATGGGGCCGTTGTTTGAAATCGCGAATCTGAAAGCATGCAGGTCTTCTTTCAAAGTGATGGACAGTGTTTTCTTTGAGACTTCCTCCAATGCATCCATCGCATTGTCAATCAGGTTGCTCATCACTTTGCACAGTTCCCATCCAGGCATCGTCAGGTTCTCAAGACGGCTCTGGATCTGGAGCTCGACGGTTATCCCTGCTTTCTCACAGGCACCCGTTTTGGCTTGCAGCAGCGCATTCACGGAAGGATTGGCCGTTTTCATCGTCCTGCTCACAGAGGTGATAGCTCCATAAACCTTCTCTATATAATCCCCAGCCTCTTTATACTCTTCCATTTCCATGAGACTGAAAACCACCTGAAGGTGATTCAGAAAATCGTGCCGCTGCGCCCGGATGATATTGTTGAGCGACTCAAGATCTTCTATGGTGGCATCCATATCATCCACCTGATCCAAAATGCGCCTTTGTACCAATGCGTCCCAGATATCAACTATTGCACCGCTTGTCACAACAAGGAAAGTCACTATACTCAAAACCCTAGCAACCTTTGAAGCATTCCGGTCAACAAAAAGAAGATAAATCAGAATCATCAGAATCATCAGAATCTGGAGCGCATTGATGACTATAGAAAGCATGGTTGTCTTTTTGACATCCAGGTTCTTCTTGCTGATCCGTCTGTGGCGCATGATTCTTACCCCTTTTCATTACTATTCACAGAATCCTATGATATCGGTGCTTTTCACAATATTACCATAAACCGTTTTGAGGAGTCCTTTTGGTTCCGGACGCACAAGCAATGCCGTGCTTGGACCTCCGTCGAGATTGAAAGCCCACAGCGGATGAATCCTGTCAAGGAAAAAATCTGCACACTCAATCAATGTAAGACCGTCCCCTGAACGCTGTGTGACTGTCAGGATGACCACTGTATCATCTGCGAGCCGGCCTATTACCGTGCGCGCACTTTTTTCCCTCGAAAACTGCCATGACTGGTCCACAAGATTTTCCTCCCCGCGCACCAGTGCGCACCTGTCATAAAATGACCAGGTGTGTATCGGGTCATGGGCCAGGACAGCATCATTGTCTTCCCCGGTATACATGTGCAGCCCATCTGTTTCCAGGGCAATTCCATAAAACTTGACCCCGGGCAGATTCCGGTAAACCGTTCTGTCTGTCACAACAAGAGAACCCCATGATGTGTTGTAATAATCCGGTCCGCGTCCCGGGTATTCTTCAGGAATCCAGGGATATTTATCCGAAATGAACCCGCTGCCGTTTGTCACGAGCATCGCTTTGACGGGAAGTTTCTTTGCCTGTTCACTTGGAAACTGTATATTCTTTCCCCATTTGGATGTGCCTTTCTCAATCTGTGAAGCCGGGTACTGCATCCACACCCTTGTCAAATAGCACCTTGCCCCAAGATAATCCAGGCGTTCAATGGTAAATTCAAGGGTCTTCTGTTCCACAATGCGCACGATCTCCCCGCCGCAAGTCGGTTCATGGGACAGGTGTCCCTCAGATAAGCCGCTTACAACACAGCATACGCAGCATATAATGAGAATCATCCCACAAAGGTGGCGTTTCATGTTTTTCGCTTCCATTCTTCACGCACACGGTGATTTTTCAGAATTGTTGCCTCATGCCCCATTTCTGTGGGCAGATAATAAACTTTTCCTTTCAGGTCAGGCGGCATATAATCCTGATTGACCCAATGCTGAGGGAAATCATGAGGATAAAGATAGCCTTCACCGCTTCCGATTTTTTCAGCCCCGGCATAATGGGTATCCCGTAAATGCACAGGGACCTGCCCATATCCGCCCTTTTGGGCATCTGCAAAAGCTGCATCCACAGCCATAGCCACCGCATTGGATTTCGGGCTCTCGCAAACAGCAATAATTGCTTGTGCAATAGGGAGCCTTGCCTCTGGCATGCCAACTGTTTCCAGGTCTGTCATTGCAGCTGACGCCTGCAGCATGGCGCTGGGGTTCGCCAGCCCCACATCTTCACTGGCATGGGCTATGATCCTTCTGACAATCAGCTTGGGGTCCACACCAGCATAGATCAGGCGGGCAAACCATGCAAGCGCAGCATCTGCATCAGAGCCCCGCATGGATTTACAAAAAGCAGAAAGCATATCGTAATATGCCCCCTCATCACAGCGGAGAACAGGTTTCTGGATACTCTCCTCAGCTACGGACAGCGTAATATGAATCGTGCCATCATTCTCCGGAGGGGTTGTAAGTACTGCGAGTTCGAGGGCGCCAAGTGCCGAACGTACATCCCCCGACGCAATCCTCGCTATGTGCTGCAGTGCTTTTTCTTCTGCCTCAATGGGAAGCATGCCGTATCCGCGTTCCTGATCCGCCAGAGCCCGGTGCATAGCAACAAGAATGTCCTGTTCTCTGAGTGGTTCAAAGCGGAATATCCTGCAGCGGCTGACTATAGCAGGCGTCATGGCAATCATCGGATTCTCTGCCGTAGAGCCAATGAACCGGATCACACCGCGTTCTATTGCCGGAAGAATACTGTCAGATTGTGCTTTGTTCCATCTGTGGCACTCATCCAGAAGAAGATAAGTTGCCTGACCATACAGGTCACGCGCCTGTCCAGCCGCTTTCAGGACATCCCTGACTTCAGCTACGCCGCTTGTTACCGCATTCAGCTGAACAAACCGTGCCTGCGTGGTCCTGGCAATAATCGATGCAAGTGTTGTTTTTCCGGATCCGGGCGGCCCATAAAAAATGGAGCTGGTCATGCGGTCCGCTTCAATGGCCCGCCTGAGCAGTTTGCCTTTTCCAAGAAGATGCTCCTGTCCAATAAATTCATCCAGGGTCCGCGGCCGCATCCGGTCCGCAAGCGGTGATTGCATACTCGTCCTCCCAGTGCCCGAATGCCGTGTCTTCGCACGGATGGAGCTGTGTGGAATAATTGTAAGACAGCAGCCGATAGGCAGATTCTGTCATTCCCTCTGTTGATTTGGCCCTGTGCGGTTCCAGACACAGTTCGGCAAAAGCCCGGGCATATCTTATCATGCCTATGCTTTCTGTAATGTCCTTGATCATTTTCATGATATCTGCAATCTCGTCTGTCCTGACGCTCTCGCCCACGATGCTTTCATAAGCATCCGATGCGTACTGGAAGATTTTCTCAATCCCGATCTGGATCGGACGGTCAATTGCTTTGTTGTCCGGAATCCATTGCCAGGTATTGCCCATGGACTTAAGTCCCTCACGCAGAACCTCAGTAGGCTCTTCCTGAAGGATGCGCAGATAGGCAAGACTGACAAGGATGTCTTGCCGTGTGTTCCACATGCGGCCTGTAATCTGCCTTACAAGCAGACGGTCCCCTGAAGCCGCCTGGCTCCAGTCCCATTTATAAGAAGCTCTCCTGAAAGCTGCATCAGGATGATAAACAAGCAGTTTTCCCAGATGCCACTTTGCTCCCATATGAGGGACCGAATCATCGGCATTGATAATATGGTACATCGGGAAAACCGTGCTGG
>CAMNGW010000232.1 GCA_946538615.1 uncultured Clostridia bacterium | reverse complement strand
AAGCACAAATCAGCAGGGCCAAAAGGGAAAAAGTTGAGGTCTGTGTTCTGGAAGAGAAAAAAGATTATGAGGCGTTTATCCAGCTGGAAAATGAAGTGCTGGAAAAGCGGCATGGCGTCAGGGCAGTACACACAGCAGATGAGTTATTCCTGCTTCACAGCCGGTTTCCCGGAAATATCCATCTTTTTGCGGCGCAGAAGGATGGAAAAATGATTGCAGGGACAGTTGTGTTTGAATATGAGCAGGCAATTCATACACAGTATATGGCATCCAATGACGAGGGACGAAATATAGGTGCACTGGACCTGGCCGTTTACACTGTGATGGAGCGCTATCGCTCAACAAAACGATGGCTGGATTTTGGCATATCCACAGAACAGCATGGTGAGATTCTGAATGAAGGACTCATTGCGCAGAAGGAAGGATTTGGCGGCAGAACAAATATTTACATGCGGTGGGATCTTCAAATTCAGGAATAATGGCTATGACCGGCGGGCTGCACAGCTGTACAGAATGTGCAGCGAAGCAGGATATGGGTCTGGCTTCACAAAAAAAGCTCTGGCGACTCGGGTCGCCAGGGCTTTTTCAGCAATATGCTGATTTGATCTGCTGGAACAGAAATCAGGCCTTTCCGTCACAGCCAAGAACATCCACGATCTTATGCTTGACCATGGCTTTGATAGCCGTACGGGCTTCTCCCAGGTACAGACGGGGATCGAAGTCAGCGGGCTTTTCATTGAAATGCTTGCGTACAGCAGCTGTGAAAGCGAGACGCAGGTCAGAGTCAATGTTGATTTTGCAGACAGCCATGGTAGCAGCCTTGCGCAGCTGTTCCTCGGGAATGCCCACAGCATCAGGCATTTTGCCGCCGTTTTCGTTGATGATCTTCACAAATTCCTGAGGAACGGAAGAGGCACCATGCAGAACGATCGGGAAACCAGGCAGACGCTTGGAGACTTCTTCGAGGATGTCGAAGCGGAGGGGCGGCGGAATCAGGATTCCGTCAGCGTTGCGGGTGCACTGTGCAGCGGTGAACTTGTAAGCACCGTGGGAAGTGCCGATAGCGATTGCGAGAGAATCGCAGCCCGTGCGGGTGACAAATTCTTCCACGTCTTCAGGACGGGTATAGGAAGAATCTTCTGCGGAGACCTTGACTTCATCCTCAACACCAGCCAGTGTGCCCAGCTCAGCTTCCACAACGACGCCGTGGTCATGAGCATAATCAACAACCTGCTTGGTGATCTTGATGTTCTCCTCGAAGGGCAGACCGCTCTTGTCGATCATGACAGAGGAGAAACCGCCGTCAATGCAGCTCTTGCAGGTCTCAAAATCAGGACCGTGATCAAGATGGACAGCGATCGGAAGATCGGTATCAGCCACAGCTGCTTCGATCATCTTCATGAGATAGACATGCTTTGCATATTTGCGCGCACCGGCAGACACCTGCAGAATGAGAGGTGCGTTGCATTCCTTGCCGGCCTCAGTCAGCCCCTGAATGATTTCCATGTTGTTGACGTTGAAAGCGCCAATGGCGTAATGACCTTCATAGGCTTTTTTGAACATTTCTGTCGTTGTTACGATGGCCATGGGGGATCCCTCCTAATGTTGATTTCAAGGGGATTATATCACACAAAGAAAACCGTGAAAAGAGAACGAAAAAGAAATTGACAGACAATTGACAAATAATGTTCAGCGGACCGGCAGCCGGACTTCTGAGCGATACACGGGGCAGAGGGAAGGCGGCAAAAACAGAAGAAAAAAAGCAGGAATCCCTTCATGGGTGCAGAAACGTAAAATTACGGTAATGAAAAACGAAAGGAAGCACACACATGACTGAGAATGATAAGATTAATCATGCCTCTCTGGCGCTGATGATTATTGGAGCGAATCTTCCTCTGGAAGAAATCACAAACACCCTGGGAATCGAGCCGACAAAGGTGATCCGCCAGGGTGATATGCTCAACCGTCTGCCATTGATTGTAGCTGGTGAGGATGAATGGATTTATGCCCGGGAGCTGGAGTCTCCGCAGGGAAGAGATGAAATCATGCGGACGATTCTTGAAAAAATTGCAGAATCCAGGGATGGTCTGGAGAAAGTCAAACAATACGGAGAAGTCCGACTGCGCCTGCATGTTCAGAGCAATTATGCGCAGATGGTATACTGTCTGATGCCGGAGACACTGAACGATCTGGCTCAAATCGGCATTCCGCTTGATATTTCTTCTGTTTCGTGGGGAGAAATCGGAATGTAAGTTCATTCACAGACGTGGAGACGGTAGCCGGAGCAATGGACTGTTTGGATCCATTGATTTCCGATCTTTTTTCGGAGACGGCCGATGTGAATATCGACAGTCCGGGTTATACAGGAAGCAGGATAATCCCATGCTTTGCGAAGAAGATCTTCACGGGTCATCAGCGTATTTGGGTTTCGCATGAGCACATGCAGCAACCTGAATTCCTGTAATGTCAGGGGGACTGCAGAACCGTCCAGTGACACGGTATGATATTCTGTATTCAGCTCAAGACTGCCAAGGGTGAGTGTCCCGCTTTCTTTTTCAAGAAGCGTGGCCAGAGATTCTCTCAACGCGGCGGCTGAACATCCAGTGGGCAAAGCGTCGCACTTTCCGGAATACAGCTGGAGCAGATGTTTCTGTTGGTGTGCTGAAGAACAGATGAACAAAACGGGGACTTTCTGTTCCTCCAAAAGGGGGAGAATGCTTCTTGCTGCACGCCATTGAAAATGGGTGTCGATGACGGCAAGAATGAGCTCGGACAGGATGAGTTGCTGAGAATCAGCCGGTGCCGGGTCAAAAAGCGTACAGCTCAACGGAAAAGTTTCCAGTCCGTTTTGGATCCTGCGGAAAAACTCCGGATCATGCGTAAGAACAAGGCAGTTTGTCATGCTGGTTACCTCCCTGTGAAAAAATGCGACACTGATAAAACGATCGTGATTCCTGCTTTGTTCCCTTGAAAATGACAGTACAAAACAGGCGCAACCCGGGCCGGAAAGAAAAGCTCATGTTTCAGAAACTTATACATTAAAATGAAAGCAGGTCAGTACACAGGTTGAACACTGGCTTGCTTTTCTTTATGGAGACAATGGGCATTTTGAGTGAGATGTGCTACAATGGTTTCCGCGTGATGTCAACGCCGGTGACGGCAGAGACATACATCCAAAGATATGAGCAGATAAATGGATAGGAATAACAATAGGGAAGGACATTGGTGCATGAAGAAGGGAACAATCGGACATAAAGTGTGCATGGCAGCCATACTGGTGGTTGCAGCTGTGATCATGGCTGTCGGTATGGAACTGCTGCAGCAGTCCCTGCTGCCCCCGATCTACGTCAACGCTGAGGATGTTGCAGAGGGAACTGCAACCTATATACATCCTGTGACCGGAAAGCTGGCACTGGTTGAGGAGTGGTCTGCATTGAGGCTGCTTATCACTTTTGCCATTCAGCTTGCGGTCCTGATCCTGCTGTTTCCACTGAAGCTGGGCAGAACGTTGGTGAATGCAGCTGTCCATACATATCAGAGTGTCGTAAGTGCATTGACTGAAGACTGGAAAAAAACGCTGCTTCAAATGTTGCTGTTCATTGCTGTGATGGCTGGAGGTTTTTTTCTGATTCGGGTTTTGGCAGAAGATACACTCCAGAAAAGCAATTGGATGATTGATACATTCAGTATCGTGGCTGCTACGGCGATTGCCATGCTGGTGACATTCCGCAAGACACTCGGTGCAAAACCTGAGATCTTTTTCCTGATCCTGACACTGATGATCGGTGGTATTCTTTCCTTTATGCTGCCGGATGCAACCACAGTCAGTCTTGATGACGGTCATCATTATCAGCATGCTCTGAATTATTCCACTATCGGCCATGTGCGGTTTACCCAGCAGGACATGGAAGCTATGGAAGCGCACAACGTGAAAAACTACAGCCTGGGTGAGGACAGAAAGGCATGGCTTGAGGAACAGGACAGGCGTCAGGCAGACGGAGCTGTCTATGTGACGAATGGATGCCATCTGAGACCGACACAGTTCTGGACAGGGACATCTGGTCTGGGCCTGTTTTTGGGGCGCCTGTTTCATCTGAACTATTGGATGACGTGGAGCCTTGGACGGTTTACAGGATTGCTGGCTTACGCACTGATTGGCTTTTTCGCGATCCGACGCCTTCATTCCGGAAAAATGATTCTTGCCTCTTCGCTGATGATTCCCGGAGCTGTTTTTCTGGCTTCGAACTACAGCTATGATCCAGGTGTGACAGCACTTCTCGCTCTTGGACTCAGCTATTGTTTTGTGCAGTGGCAGGAACCGGAAAAGAAAATGCAGCGCATGGATGAAGTCATCATGCTTGTTGCTATGGTGTTTGGCTGTGTTGCCAAAGCAATCTATTTTCCTATCCTGATGTTCCCGTTTTTCCTGCCGAAATCCAAGTTTGTGGATAAAAAGCATCACAGGAGATTTATCTTTGCCACAATCTTTTCAATCCTTTTTCTGCTTGCGTCCTTTTTGGTTCCGTTTGTCACAGGCAGCGGGGAAGGAGATCAGCGTGGAGGTTCCGATGTCAATGCGTTTGGCCAGGTCCAGTTTATTCTGACTCATCCGCTCGATTATACCGAGATCCTGCTGAGATTCCTGCGTGAATATATGAGCTGGAATGCAGCCCCTGCATGCCTCGGCGGCTTCGGCTATATGGGGACGATTCCGAATATTGTTCTTTATCAGATGATTCTGGCCGTGGTGGCCTTTACAGACAAACGGGAGTCGGATACAGGGCTTACAGAGCGTGTCGGCACACGTTCGCTGATGTTTTTCCTTCTTTTTGGAACCGTTTGCCTTGTTGCAACTTCGATGTATGTCCTTTTCACCGCGGTTGCCTCCAGAGGTATATCTGGCTGCCAGCACAGATATCTGCTTCCTGTGATTTTTCCTGCTTTGATGCTTTTGGGGTCCGGAAAAATACGGAATCATATGAATCAGGCACTGTACAATGGCCTTGTGTTCGCAGGTACTGCTTTTGTGGGATTCTGCGGAACCCTGTATAACTGTATTGCTTACTATACCTGACAGAGGAACAGACAATGCATAAACTGTTGATTATTATTCCTGCATACAATGAGGCTGACAATATAGTCAGGGTGATTGAGGAACTGAAGAAAAAGGTTCCGCAGTACGATTATGTTGTGGTGAATGATGGTTCGGCTGATGATACGGCATCGATCTGTAAGCAGCATGGATACTGTATGCTGAATCTGCCCTGCAATCTGGGGCTGGCCGGCGCGTTTCAGACCGGCATCCGGTATGCCTATGAGCATGGATATGATGCGGCCATCCAGATCGATGGTGATGGACAGCATGATCCGTCGTATATTCCTCAGATGATGGAAATGATGGAAAGCGGAAACAAGGATCTGATTATCGGTTCGAGATTTGTTACCGAGAAGCGTCCCAATTCACTGAGAATGCTTGGCAATGCGATCATTGAATGGGCTGTGCATGCCACATCGGGTCAGAAAATGACGGACCCGACATCCGGGATGCGTCTTTATGGGAAAAAACTGATTAATATCATGGCACACGGAACAGATTACAAACCGGAACCGGACACCATTGTATTCTTCCTTCGCCATGGGGCATCCATGCAGGAGATGCAGGTCCGCATGAGGGAACGTGTCGCCGGGGAAAGCTACCTGAGCATGGGGCGTGCGATCGGATACATGATCCAGACCTGTATGAATATCTTTGTGCTTCAATGGGTGAGAAAAAA
>CAMNGW010000231.1 GCA_946538615.1 uncultured Clostridia bacterium | reverse complement strand
ACCCCCTCAGGATTGAGGGGGTGGGGGGAGTCGAAATGCGAAGCACTATTTTATGTCTTATGGTACTTCTCTGCCAAAAAAGGTGAATGCAGGAAACGGAACGCCCGATGCTGTCAATTGACAGGGGCATGCTGCCTTGTTAGAATGGCGCTATCTTCCTGAAAAAGTTTCATGACAAGGAGCAATCTTGTATGGATCAAAGGCGCAGCCGGCTGGAGGCTTATATCCGGGGCCATGTCGGGGAGCTGCTTAAGCAGCCCCGAGCTTTTATTCATTATCCGTTTATTGACCCTGGCTCTGTCTATGACGGGAACTGCTGGGACTGGGACACTTTCTGGTCCGTATACGGGCTTTTTTCCTGCAGGGACCTTTTTTCGGATGCCCTCTATGAAAAGATATGCCTGCATGCCCGCGGGAACGTCCTCAATTTTCTGGACCATCAGCAGGAAGACGGCTACATTCCCATGATGATCGAAGTGGCAAAGTGGCCGGAGCCCTATCTTGTCATGCGCCACAAGGAAGGCGTGCGGATGAATATGCACAAGCCCTTCCTCTGCCAGCAGATCGCGCTGATCTCCCGTGAGACGGGGGACTGGAGCTGGATCGCGCCTTATACGGAGAACCTTAAAAGGTACTTCAGCTGCTATCTGACCTACCGCCATGCCCGGACAGGGCTGTACGTCTGGCACGATGACATCATGATCGGCATGGACAACGATCCGGCAACCTTCGGCAGGCCCCATGACAGCACGGCGAATATTTTCCTGAACAGCTTTATGGTGATGGAACTGAGGGCCATGGAAGAGATTCTGGCGCATCTCGGAGAGGACCCCGGCGCATATGCCCGGGAAAGGGAGCGCCTGACCGGGGCCATCCAGGAGCTTTTATGGGACAGGCGGGACGCTTTTTACTATTCCCTGGATGTGGATGTTGAGACCCGCCGCTACGACTGGTTTCATGAGGGACTTGGCGTTTTCTGGAAGGGTCTGCCGATCCGCATAAGGGTCTGGTCCGGCTTCCTGCCCATGCTGGCCGGCTTTGCAACGCCTTTTCAGGCGGAAAAGCTGAAGGAGCAGGCTGTGTGCCCTGACACATTTGCCTCCCCGTGGGGGATCTGTTCCCTGGCGAAGAACGAGCCCATGTTCAACCTTGAGCCAACCATCAACCCGTCCAACTGGCTGGGCCCCATATGGCTGGTGGTCAACTATGCCGTGTTCCGCGGCCTTCTCAGCTACGGCTACCGCGCGGAAGCGGAGAGGATCGCCCAATCGTCCCTTCGCCTTCTCACAGATGACCTC
Organism: uncultured Clostridia bacterium; assembly: GCA_946538615.1. Taxonomy (GTDB): domain Bacteria; phylum Bacillota; class Clostridia; order Christensenellales; family Aristaeellaceae; genus UBA2943. The sequence continues at coordinate 4,489 of CAMNGW010000231.1, read as the reverse complement.
GACCAGAGCGGGTGCCTGCATGAGTTCTATTCGCCCCTTGACGGGAAACCTGTCATGAACGGCGGTTTTATCAACTGGAACATTCTGGTGCTCACCATGCTCAGGGAACTGGAAGGGAGCGTGGACATGGAAAATAAGCGAGGAGGGACACAGCCATGAAATGGCCGGACCATATTTGTTTTGGCGGGGATTACAGTCCTGAGCAGTGGGACGAGGCAACCTTTGAAGAGGACATGCGCCTGTTTAAGCTGGCCCATGTGAACCTTCTGACCCTGCCTGTCTTTGCCTGGGCAAAGCTTGAGCCTGAAGAGGGTGTGTATGATTTTGCGTGGCTGGACCGGTTCATCGACCGGATCTGGCAAAACGGCATCCAGGTCTGCCTGGCCACATCCACCTGTTCACAGCCGGCGTGGCTCTCCAGACGCTACCCGGAAGTGCTTCCTGTGGATATTGAGGGGAGGAAGCGCACCCACGGCATGCGCGCCTTCTTCTGCGTCAACAGTCCCAAGTACAGGGAGAGGGCAGCGGCTCTTGCCCATGAGTTCGGGAAGCGCTATGCGCACCATCCCGCCCTTGCCTTCTGGCACGTGAGCAATGAATACGGGACGAAATGCTACTGTGAGACCTGCCAGAAAAAGTTCCGCAGATGGCTTGAAAAGCGCTACGGCTCCATTGAGGAGCTCAATGCAAGATGGAACACGGCCTTCTGGGGGAGAACGGTGTATGACTTCGATGAGATCATGCTCCCCACGGCCTGCAATGATGACTACCGCTTTCAGCCGGCCATCGAGCTGGATTATCAGCGGTTCGTGACAGACACGACCAGGGAATGCTTCCTCAATGAAGCGGAGGTCCTGCGCAGCTACAACCCTGAGATCCCGGTGTTCACCAACATTTCCGGGTTCATCAAGAACCTCGACCAGTTTGCCATGACGCAGGTGCAGGACGCCGCGGCGTGGGACAATTACCCGGCACCGGGCGAAGCGCCCCATATTGCGGCGCTCAAGCATGACGTGATGCGCGGGCTCAAGGGGGGAAGATCCTTTATCCTGGCCGAACAGTCCCCCAACCAGCAGAACTGGCAGCCCTATAACAAGCTCAAGCGCCCCGGCGAGGTCAGGCGCCTGACCTACCAGGCGCTTGCCCATGGCGCGGATACGGCACTGTTTTTCCAGATGCGCCAGTCTGCCGCGGGCCAGGAGAAGTTCCACGGGGCCCTCATCAGCCATGCAGGGCACGAAAACACCAGGGTCTTCCGTGAGATGGCACAGCTCGGCGGGGAGCTGGAAAGACTCGGGGGCTGTTTCCTGGGGAGCCGGGTGGGGGCAAGGACCGCCCTGCTCATGGACTGGGAGAACTGGTGGGCCCTTGAGAACAGTTCGGGGCCGAGCAGGGACATGGATTACCTGGATATGCTTGCAAGGTACTATGAGGCGCTCTGGTCAGGAAACGTGGCGGTGGACGTGGTGAACCCGAGGGAAGACACGGATTATTCCCGCTACAGCCTTGTGGTGGCCCCAATGCTCTATATGACCAGGCCGGGTGTGGCGGAAACACTGTGCGGGTATGTCAGGCAGGGCGGGACCCTTGTGACGACGACCATGTCGGGGCTTGTGGACGAAAATGACCGGTGCGTGTTCGGAGAGTACCCCGGAAAGCTCAGGGAGATGCTGGGCATCTGGGTGGAGGAGACGGACGCCCTCCGGCCGGAGGAGCACAACGGGATGCGCATGCTCAAGGGCGGGCTCCCGGAAGGTGCGTATGCCTGCGACTTCCTTTGCGACCTGATCCATCTGCGGGGCGCAGAGGCTGCAGCGGAATACACAGATGACTTTTATAAAGGGATGCCCGTGGTCACCAGGAACACGTACGGGCAGGGCACGGCGTGGTACATCGGAACCCGGCCTTCGGGCAAGTTCCTCTTTGACTTTTTCAGCATGCTCGGCTCCTCTTTGGGGATAGGCTGTGAAGTATGTGCGGACCCGGGAGTGGAGGTCACCTTCCGGGAAGGGGAGGGGAAGACCCTGTTCCTTATCAACCACAATGGGGAGGAGGCATCAGCCGCCATCCCGGAAAAGGGCTATGTGGACCTTCTGAGCGGAAAAGCCGTAGAAGGCAAGTGCACCATAGGCCCGGGTGAGGTCCTTGTGCTCGGAAAAACAAAGAGATGAACCGGGAAAGGGGGAACGGGGTATGCTGGCATATGTCCGGAGTGGACCGCTCCGGGGGCTGACGGGACAGGTGAGATGGACAGGCGGCCTTCTGGGGGAACGCGCGGCGACCGTGGGCTCTGTCACGGTTCCGCACCTGCAGCGTATGTTTGAAGACAGTTCCGTCAGCCATGTCGTGGAAAACTTCCGGATCGCCGCAGGCGAGGCAGAAGGCGCATTTTCCGGCACGGTGTTCGGGGACGGGGACTTCTATAAATGGATGGAAGCCGCACTCTGGACGGCGCAGGCCTCAGGGGACGCGCAGCGCCTTGAACAGCTTGACGCGTATATCGCCCTCATCGGGAGGGCCCAGCGCAGCGACGGGTACCTCTCCACCAAGCAGATCATCGGGGAGATCCGGGGAGAAAACGTGACAAGACAGGGCGACATCAATGATTTTGAAGTCTACAACATGGGGCACCTGTTTACTGCGGCCTGTCTCCACAAGCGCCTTACCGGCAAGGACAGTTTTCTCCATATCGCCCGGAAGGCGGCGGGCTACCTTGGGGAGATGTACCGTGTGGCAGAGGAGAAGGGCGAAGTCAAAACGGCGGTGTGCCCTTCGCACTATATGGGGCTGGTGGAACTGTACCGGACAACGGGCAGGAAAGAATACCTTGACCTTGCCCGCAGGGCGATTGCGCTGCGCGACTCGGTCCGCTGCGGACTTGACGACAACCAGGACAGGCTGCCGCTCAGGGAGCACAGGGAGATCATAGGCCATGCTGTGAGGGCCAATTACCTGTACGCGGGGCTTGCGGACCTGTGCCTTGAGGAAGAGCACGGCGACTACCGGGACGTGCTCCATGCCGTGTGGGACGACCTTGTGGAGAGGAAAATGTACATCACAGGAGGGTGCGGCGCCCTGTACAACGGCGCCTCGCCCTATGGCAATTTCTTCCGCCACCAGCTGGTCCACCAGGCCTATGGCTATCCCTACCAGCTGCCGAACATCACGGCATACAATGAGACCTGCGCGGCGGTGGGCGGCGTCATGTGGGCCTACAGGATGTTCCTCCTTGAGGGGAGTGCCGGCTTTATGGACACGCTTGAACGCATGCTGCTCAACACCTGCCTGGCGGGCATAAGCCTCGATGGCAAACGTTTTTTCTATGAGAATATGCTCAGACGCGTCATGCGCCTTCCCTTTAAGCTCCTCTGGGGTCAGGAGCGGAGCGCGTATATTGAAAGCTTCTGCTGTCCGCCCAACCTGGCCAGGCTGCTGGCCCAGAGCGCGGAATACGCCTATGTGTCAGGGGACGATGTTGTGTACACCGGGCTCTATGGCGCGAGCGAAGCGGAGTTCACGCTGCCCTGCGGGACAAGGGCCGTGCTTGTCCAGGAGACGGACTATCCCTATGACGGGAAAATCACCTTCAGGCTCAAAGCCTGGAACGGCGTGCCCTTTACCCTCGCCCTCCGGATCCCTGCCTGGGCGGACGCGCAGCTTACCACACAGAAGGGAATGGAGCACATCCCGCCACGGACCTATCACAGGGTGAAGGTCACCGGTGAAAGGGTCTGTGAGCTGGACCTGGGCATGAAACCGAGGCTGACATGTGCAAACAGTCTTGTGGAGGAGGATGCGAACCAGGTGTGCCTTGAGGTGGGACCTCTGGTATACTGCCTCGAGGGCGCAGACGCTCCATGCAGCGTGTCGGACTGCCTCGTGCCGCGCAAAGCGGTTTTCACGCGCCAGATGACACAGATCGGGGGACGGACGGTCCCGGCCTATGCCGCCACAGTGCTCAGGCGCAAAGCCGGGACAGGGGGCCTTTACGCCCCGCTTGAGGACACTGACCCTGAGGAGGTCCCTGTCCGCTTGATCCCTTACTTTGCCTGGGACAACCGCGGGATGGGGGAAATGCGGGTATGGCTTCCCCTTGCCTGGGGCCGGGCCTGAAATGGGATGACCAGAATGGACAAAAAGGATAAAAGAAAACAGGGAAAAAGGATTGCGTGTACACGAATTATGTATTATACTGCCTGAGCAGGTCTGTCTTGGATCTGATAACCCAAAACCAAGATTAAGGAGAGAGACACAATGAAAAAACTGGTTGCTCTGCTTCTGGCACTTGTCATGCTCATGGGCGTATGCTCTGCCCTTGCTGACAACATCAAAATGGACAAGCTGACCCTGGAATTTGTTCCTTCCAAGGACGCGGACGTCATCATCACCGGCACCAAGAACCTGCCTGACCTGCTCAAGGCTGAGATGGCCAATCAGGGCTACGACATCGGCGAAGTGGAAATCACCGTGGGCACCAACTACAGCGCCA
>CAMNGW010000230.1 GCA_946538615.1 uncultured Clostridia bacterium | reverse complement strand
CTTCCGATCTAATTACACTCTGTATGCGCAGCAGACAGGCATGATTTCTCTTGTATGGAACAAGCGCAGCACAGACAAGGCTTTCCGCCAGGCCATTCAGGCTCTTGTGGATGCTGATGAATTGAATATAGTCAACTATGGTGAACTTTATGACACCGATCCCTGCTTTATGGAAGAGGGTCAGCCATTCTGGTACACCAAGGCAGGAAGCGAATATTTCTGCCAGAACGACCCGGAAAAAGCCAAAGAGCTCCTTGCCCAGTCTTCTTTTGACACGAGCAAGCCGCTGCGCATTCTCTATGTCAACGGCGGTGGCGCACCGGCTATGGTAGAGGTACTCAAACAGAAGCTTGAAACCATTGGCATTTCTTCTGAACTCATCGGCCAGGACCGTTCAACCATGACAAAGACACGCACGGACGAGACTGCTTATGATGTTTTCTTCACTACGTTCTCTTCCGTTCCGGTACCCTCCCTGCGCAACTTCCTCAGTGCTGATTTTGCAGGCTGGTCAGAGGACGAGACTCTTCAGGGCCTTATGCTCCAGATGACGACGGCTGCAAACCGTGAAGATGCTTTCAAGGCATGGGAACAGATCCAGGCATATTGCTATGCAGATTATTGCCCGATCCTGATGCTGGGTCACTTCCATCAGGCTGCGGCATGCACCAAAAAGCTGACAGGTTATAATGTGTTCCTGACGACCAATTTCTGGAACGCAAAACTTGCCAAATAAGATTCTCAGCATAAGGCATCCTCTTTGGGGGATGCCTTATGCGCTATAGATAATATATGGGAAGGTCAGACGGGGGAGAAGACACGATGCATTATGCCTTCAGAAGAATGTTGGCTTTGATTCCCACGATTTTTATTGTATCCATTGTGGTTTTCTTTATTGTACATCTGACGCCGGGAGATCCTGCAGCCATGATGCTGGGTGACGATGCCACCGCTGAGGATATTGCTCAGCTTCATCACCGTCTGGGGCTGGATGATCCGCTTATTGTGCAATATATCCGCTGGGCGTGGGGATGTCTTCGGGGCAATCTTGGGTATTCAACCGCGGTTGCCGGTCAGAGTGTGATAGGCCTGATCGGAAGTCATTTCATGCCGACGATACTTCTTGCGGTTTATTCGCAGCTGATTACCATCGTCCTAGCTCTCCCTCTGGGCATATTGAGCGCCAAGAAAAGAGGTTCCATTACAGACAGCGTCCTCTCTGTTTTTTCTATGCTGGGCATTTCACTTCCGAGTTTTATGCTGGGCATGGGACTGGTCCTCCTGCTCGCTGTCAACTTCCGTCTGCTGCCAGCGACAGGCTATAAAAACCCTTTTACTGATGGTGTCGGTGCTTTCTTCCGGTATATGACACTGCCTGCTGTTTCGCTGGGGTTCATCCATTCCGCCTATATGATGCGGATGACCAAGACATCCATGCTGGAGGTTCTGGGGAGCGACTACATCAAGATGGCACGGGCAAAGGGTGTACGCGAGTCAGGAATCCTGTTCCGGCACGCTTTCCGCAATTCTCTTCTTACGATCATCACGGTGATTGGACAGGGATTTATATCTGCTCTGGCAGGGGCAGCCGTTGTTGAACGGCTTTTTGGGATTCCGGGAATGGGCAGTCTGATGGTTGAATCCATTGATAAGCGCGATTATCAGGTGATCCAGGGCATTACGTTGATTATCGCGATGCTCAATGTTCTGATCAACCTTCTGATTGATCTGATCTATGGTCTTGCTGATCCCCGGATCCGTTTAAAGTGAGGTGCAGGTATGTCACAAATTGAGGAAATCAGGTTGCTTCGCAAGCAGCTCAAACGTGAACAGCGTGCAGTTAACCGTCATAAGTTCCTCCGTTCCCGTCTGTCTGTTGTTGGGCTCTGTATTGTTTTGCTGGTGGCAGGCCTTGCCCTTTTCGCACCTTTACTGAGTCAGGCAATGCAGGTGGATCCTTATAAAGCGACAGTGAAGGAAAGGTTCATGGCCCCGTGCGCGCAGCACCTTTTTGGAACGGATAATCTGGGAAGGGATATTTTTTCACGGGTGATTTATGGGGCACGCATTTCCATGATTGTCGGTTTTTGCGTTGGCGTGATTTCATCCTTGCTGGGAACAGCTGTGGGACTATACGCAACAACGAACCCTGTTCTGGATAATATTCTTATGCGCATATGCGACGGTCTGAAGGCCATACCGAATATTCTCCTGGCAATCAGCCTTATGGCTGTTCTTGGGGCTAATATGAACAATGTCATCATCAGCCTGACGCTTGTCAATATACCTGGCGTGGCAAGACTGGCAAGGTCGAATGCCCTGCTGATCCGGGAGCAGACATATATTGAAGCGATGCAGTGCCTTGGCGCAGGGAAGCACAGAATCCTCTGGCGGCATATTGCGCCGAATATACTCTCACCGATCCTAGTCCAGATGACTTTCAGCTTTGCATCCGCCATTATCATGGAGGCATCGCTCAGCTTTCTGGGAGCCGGAATTCCACAGCCGGAACCGAGCTGGGGAGGTATGCTCAATGAGGCAAGGTCCTATTTGTTTAAAGGATGGTGGATGGCTGTATTTCCGGCAGTCTTTACTGGTATTTCTGTACTTGGCTTTAATCTGTTCGGAGATGGACTCCGGGACCTTCTGGATCCCCGGTCTGCCCGGTAAGGAGAAATGATATGCGTGAAAGAGTGCTTCGTGTGGAAGACCTCACGACGAGCTTCCGGACGGACCGTGGTCTGCTCAGGGCAATAGAAGGCGTCTCCTTTGAAGTCGGCAAGGGCGAGATCCTTGGCCTAGTGGGAGAATCAGGATGTGGGAAAAGTGTGACTTCCATGTCGATCATGCGGTTATATGATGAAAAATATACCGTGAAATACAGCGGGAAAGTCTGGCTCGATGAGCGGGAGATTTTATCGCTGCCTTACAGGAAGATGCAGGATGTTCGAGGACATGATATGGCTATGATTTTCCAGGATGCGCTGTCTTCGCTGAATCCTGTGCTGCGTGTATGTGATCAGATCATGGAACCTTTAAAAATACACCAGGGGATGAATCGGGAAGAAGGTTTCCGAAAAGCAGTTGAAATGCTCAGACTTGTCGGGATCCCTTCGCCGGAGACACGTGCCAGACAGTACCCTCATGAGCTTTCAGGCGGCATGAGGCAGCGTGTCATGATTGCCATTGCATTGTGCTGCCAGCCTAAGCTACTGATCGCAGATGAACCCACAACAGCGCTTGATGTGACCATTCAGGCACAGATCCTGGACCTGATCCTGGAACTCAACCATCAGTTGCAGATGGGCGTTATACTGATCACACATGATCTTGCGGTTGTAGCACAAACCTGTCAAAGAGTTGCTGTGATGTACCTCGGACAGATCGTTGAGGAAGCGGAAGTATCGGAACTGTTTGATCATCCCTTGCACCCGTATACGCAAGGACTTATGGCATCTATTCCCCGTATTGATACAGGAAGCAGGGAAAGGCTTCACATGATAGCAGGAACGGTCCCTTTGCTTCACCAGGTTCCTTCGGGCTGCCGTTTTGCCCCGCGCTGCCCTTATGCCAGTGACAGGTGTAAGCAATGCATGCCGGAGCTGACCGAGAGCAGAGAAGGGCATAAAGTAAGATGCCATCTGATCAAAGGGGTGAAAGCGGATGGATGAGGTACTCAGAGCGTCTCACGTCAGAATGTGGTTTCCAGTGAAAAACAAAGGGAACGTCAAGGCAGTTGACGATGTATCCCTGACACTCCGCAATGGCGAGACGTATGGTCTGGTAGGGGAGTCGGGATGCGGGAAAAGTACGCTAGGCAGGATACTTTGCCGTCTTCTTGAACCCACGGATGGGGAAATCTGGCTTTTCGGCAAAAATATCTCACATGATTCTGAAAAAGCATTGCGGCCATACCGTTCTAAAATTCAAATGGCTTTTCAGGATCCCTATTCTTCCCTCAACCCAAGGATCCGGGTCGGGGATGCCCTGATGGAAGTGCTGAAGATCCACAAAAGGGGCAATGCAGCGGAGCGGATGGAAGCTGCCATGGAGATCATGGATAGTGTTGGCCTGCGCAAAGAGCATTTTTACCGTTTCCCTCATGAATTCTCCGGGGGACAGCGGCAGCGCATCGGTCTTGCGAGAGCACTGATTCTGAATCCGGAAATCCTGATTTGTGATGAACCGGTATCGGCCCTTGATGTTTCGATTCAAAGTCAGATTATTAATCTGCTTTGCGATCTTCAGCAGAGCAGAAAACTGACTTATCTGTTTATCTCTCATGACATGAGCGTGATCCGCTATATTTCTGACCGGGTGGGTGTTATGTACCTTGGCCACCTGGTAGAGGAAGCGGAATGCGATGAGGTATTCAGACGCCCTATGCATCCGTATACGAGACTTCTCCTTTCAGCTGTTCCTTCCATCGACCCTCATGCGGAAAAGACCAGAAAAAGACTGGAGGGGGACATTCCAAGTCCGATCGATCCGCCAAGCGGGTGTGTGTTCCATACGAGATGCCCTTGGGCGAGAGAATCATGCAGCCGCGTGGCTCCGGAAATGAGACATGTGGACAGAGATCACTTCTGTGCCTGTCCGTATGCTGAAGAAATCTGAAGAGAATGTAAATACCCCGCAAAAAAACATCCAGGGCTGTACAGACAGCCTGGATGTTTTTTTCCCAGAATGATGCTGATGAATACATGCCAAGTCCTGCGCATCCAAACAGGTCAGAATGCAGCAGATCATGAGAGATGCATAGAAGTGGTGTGCAACTTTTTCATCTTACTGCTGAACGATATTATGAATCCAGATCCCTTTTTTTACAAAATGATAGCCCAGGATACATTTGATCCAGTCCCCTATATTGACAAGGGCCACAATAAGGACGACATTGAGCTGGGTAAAGCGGGAAAGACAGAATGCGATGGGAATGCTGATCAGCCAGGCACTCATGGAATCAAACAGAAAAGTTATGATCGTTTTCCCGCCTGAGCGCAGCGTAAAATAGGTGGCATTGAGAAAAGCGTTCTGAGGCATAAAGACAGCTGAGATGAGCATAAGGCGTGTGGCAAGTGAGCGGACCTCTGCTGTTGTATTATATATCTTAGGAAAGAATGGAGCTGTGATGAGCTGCAGGGCAGCGACCATGACAGCGATGCCGATTGAAAAAGCGATCATCTTGACATCTGTATCTTTGGCTTCTTTGGGCCGTCCGGCACCGAGAAGCTGACCGACGATGATCCCTACCGCGGACCCCAGGGAAAGGAACACAACATTGAACAGATTGCTGATGGTGTTGGAAATATTCTGGGCAGCAACCACGCTCAGCCCCCGTACGGAATAGCACTGTACAAGGATAGCCATTGCAGAGGACCAGAGGGCCTCATTGAGGAGCAGAGGAAAACCTTTGATTGTGACGCTGCGGATGACTCCGGAGGGGATGGACAGAGAATGGTACATGCCCTTGATATAAGGGGCACGTTCTTTATGGGTATGGGTCCAGACAGCGACAATGGTGAACTCCACATAACGGGATATCACGGTAGCAACGGCTGCCCCGACAACACCCAGACGCGGGAATCCCAGGGACCCGAAGATGAGCAGATAGTTCAGGAACAGATTGACCAGAACGGCTGTGATGCCAGCCTTCATGGGGAGCATTGTCTCACTGCATTCCCGCAGTGTTGAAGTATAGACCTGAACCAGCATAAAAGGCGGAAGGCCAAGGAGCATCACGCGGAGATAATTCAGACCGTACTGTAAAGTGGCTGATGCGTCTGTTCCGTCGGAGGAAGAAGATATATACAGAGAAATCAGCGGGTTCCCTGAAGCGATGAAAAGAAGAGACGCAAGCAATGTGACAATGATCCCCAGGTACAATTTGTAACGGAAGGTGTAACGGAC
>CAMNGW010000229.1 GCA_946538615.1 uncultured Clostridia bacterium | reverse complement strand
TATTAATAAATATAAAGGATACGAAGACACCCTTGCCAATCTGGAATCGGCCGGGCTCCTGCATTTTGGGACGTTGAACCCATTGCGTGAAAAGAACCGCTATGTAAGACTTGGCCGTGTTGAAATAAAAGGGATCCGGATCGGTATGATAGGTTTTACGTATCCCACAAACAATGATCTGCATCTTATTGAAGAAGATATACGTACATTGAAGGACGAGGGCTGCCAGATTGTCATTGTCTCACTGCACTGGGGCCGTGAAGAACACTTTACACCCAACGCATCTCAATTCCCTTACGCCGCACAGATACTGGATGCTGGTGCAGATCTTATATGGGGGCACCATCCCCACGTCCTTCAGCCAGTCTATTTCCATGATGGAAAACCTGTGCTTTTCTCCACCGGGAATTTTGTTTTCGGGACAATCAAAAATATGGACCCGGCCAGTGGTATTTTTCAATTGACCTATGAAAAAGCGGAAGATGGCACAGTCAGGCTGAATCAGTTTCGGATGATTCCTACGCAAATCCGCCACAGCAAACTGGAGTACCGTCCTTTAGTGCTGACAGACACTGCAGAGATGGAAAAATGCTGGAAACATGTCATTGGAAAATCAGATCGCAAAGGATATGTCCGGCTCCCGGATGATTTCGCCAAAACAGGTACAGTATATATTCATGCGGATGGGTCGCTGTCTGCGAAAAGACAAGAACAGGAATGAGACAATCGATGAACCTTCTTCATTTAAAATGGACCATCAAACGAGTAGGAAATACATGGCGTGAAGAACATGTTCCAGGTCTTGTGCATATGGCAAAGCGCTGTCTGCTGCGCCTTACCTGCTACCCTCAGATCCGGAGCATGAACATGCGGCACGCTCTGCACGACGCAGAATATGACAGATGGTTCAGAGAAAACCTTCCGGACGAAGCCGAATGTGAAACACAGAACAAACGTCTTTTTTCCCATGCTGTCTCATATCTGATCCCGACCTATAACACAGATCCCGGGCAATTGCTCGCCCTTGCCGATTCTCTGATCCATCAGACATGCGGAGCATGGGAAGCATGCTTTTATGACGGTGCGAGCCAATCTGAAGAAACGTTGGTCGCGCTTAAAGAACTTACAGTGAAAGACAGCCGTTTCCATGTCTTCTTCGGAAAAGAGAATGCCGGGATATCCGGAAACACAAATAAAGCCCTATTTATGGCACATCATGATTATGTCGCGCTCTGTGATCATGATGATCTGCTTGCGCCGGATTGTACCTATTGGTTCCTGGATGCTGCTGAGCGCGGAGCAGATTTTATCTACTCGGACGAAGACAAGGTGACAGAAGATGGAAAACGCTTCTTTGACCCCCACCTGAAAGCTGACTTCTCACCGGACGCCTTGCGTTCAGGCAATTACATCTGCCATCTGATGGGTATGCGCACCGATCTTCTCAAAACACTCGGCGGACTGGATCCTGCATACGACGGTTCTCAGGACCATGATCTTGCTCTTCGGGCAACAGAAGTCGCTCATGCTGTTGCTCACATCCCCCGTGTTCTTTACCACTGGAGAATGGTGAAAAAATCATACTCCCACTCCGGTCAGGAAAAATGTGCAGATGCTGCAGCGAGGGCCATCGACGCACAGATCCAAAGGCTGCATCTGGGTGGGAAGGCATGCATGCGATATTTATCGCCGTATGTGACATATGACATTCCTGAGAATACCTGCATTTCTGTGATTGTGCATTCCCTGGATGGGGGCTTTGATCCGGGGTGGCTCAAAAAAATACTCAAGCACACGCATCATACGGACTATATCAGACAGATATTCATCGTTGGACAAGGTGAGGAAACAGTCTGCTGCCACGTTCCCGTATCATTCTGCGCCAGTGCAGATGAAGCAACAGCCCATGCACAAGGGAATATGCTTTTGTTTGTTGAACAAGGAATATGCCCGGTCCACTCAGACTGGCTGGAACGTCTGCTGATGTTTTCCACAAGACCATGGTTGGCTTGTGCGGGCGGAGGACTTGTCGATAAAAGACAGAACTATGTTTGCTGCGGTTATGCTGTCTCTTCCCATGGAAAGCTCCTCCCCAGATTTTACGGTGATAACCGCCTCGGCACGACTTATCAGCTGTATGACCGTACCGTGAGGGAAGTGACAGCTGTTTCCTCTTCTCTTCTTATGATCCGAAAATCGTGTTTCTTGGAACTTGGGGGATTCGCAGAATATAAAAGCGATTTTGGTGCTGTAGCCCTCGGTGTGCATGCCATAAAGAATGGCTACCGGAACGTCATCGTACCTGAAGCTGTCTCGTGCCTGCCAGGTACATCCGTGCACTATGAACCTGTTTCTCAATTGGAAGCCAGGCGTTTTGCCGCTTCGTATCGCGTTCCGGCAGAACATGATTATTCACCTCTCTTTGAGCAGGTAACCGGATCGTTTCAGATTGACCTTGACCGCCACGATCAGTATGCTACGGTGATTACTCAATATGACTGAAAAAAAATAAATTTTGGTGCACAAAGATTTCCATTTTTGCAACAAAATTGTAGCTTTTCTTGATTTAATTCTCATCTGACATTATAATTTCATTGTTCTGTTCAAAATAACGTACAGATCAGATAAGAAAGGAGACAATACTACATGAAACGTTTTCTGGCACTGCTGTTTATCATGACACTTCTTGTGAACGTGGCGTGTGCTGAAACAGCTATAAATGCTACGGAAAACAGAGGCATCAAGCTTTCTGCAGTAACTGATAACACGGTTCCCGAGGGTGTCAGCCCCACAACCGGCCGGAATCTTTCCGATTACAGTGTACCTGCCAATTTTGCCGGTCTTGCTGCTACAGGGATCTATTTCCCGGTGCTTGTACAGATCAGCTGTCCTTATGATGACAAGACCAAGGCCACAGGTACAGGTAACCGCGCTCCTTGGGGTGTGCAGTACGCTGATATTATCTATGAGCTCCCGCTTCATGCCAATGGTGAAGTCCGTATGAGCGCACTTTTCTCAGACGTGATCCCGGATGCAGTGGGACCTATCCGTTCGGCCCGTGTTGGTCATATCTGGCTGCGGGAAGAGTGGGATTGCGGATTCATGTATTATGGTCAGCAGGAATATAAGCTGACAAACGTCATTGAAGAAGTACGCCGTACAGGCGCTTCCGAAAAAGGACTTCTCTGGCCAGGTACTTCCGGCACCAATCGTCCCTGGAAAAAATACTACGATAAATATACTTCCAAAAAGCTTCACAACTCCCCGTTGAAGGCACCGAACAATCGCACCGGAAATCCCGCAGGTTTCCTGCTGGACTATCTCATTCCACAATGGCAGGATATTCTGACCTATCCCCAGCAGATTAACCATACCTATCGTTTTGCTGATTCTGCTTATACAGGCGGAGACAGTGCAACCCAGATTAACGTCAGCTGGAACCGCAAGGATTCAAATGAAATCTATACCTATGATGCAAACACCGGCAAATACACCCGTGCATTACAGTCTGATTCCAAGAAGGGAACACCTGTAACTTGGGTAGAGCTGGAAACACAAGAACCTATTACCTTTGATAATGTGATTGTGCAGTGGACTGAGACAACCTATCTCGGCCGTGACGCGCCTGTCACCCATAACATCGGAGAGTATGACAGCAAGTCGAACACATATGCCCCGATGGGTGGAAATGCAGATATTTTCATGAACGGACGTCATATTTCCGGTGTCTGGAACCGTGAAGGGATCAGCAGCCGTACCGTGTTCTTTGACGAGAATGGAGAAGAAGTTGCTATTCAGCGCGGCCGTACCATGATCATTCAGCTGCCCTTTGAGAATGCCTGTTCTTATCAGTAATTAAAAAAGTACTCAAGAAAACACCATCAGTTCGCGCTGATGGTGTTTTCTTTGTTTTTAATATGTATCCTGCGGAAGAAGTTCAACAGTAAAAGGTGGAATCCATTCATTGAGAGAAGATGAGGAACCGGTGTCAGGACCGGATTCTTCAGTCTGCGCAACGTCTGATGATGAATCCGGTGTAATGAAACAGACAAGGGATTCCGTATGGTCATTCTCTTCAGTTGATTCTGTAACCGCTTCTGCTGGAACAAATGCCGGTTCGGTTAAGACTTCTTCTGGTATGCCCTCAGATGGCACTATCAGCGCGGGATCTGAGGAAGAAGCTGTCAGGGATTCATCCGGGAGCAGAGAAGCATCCAGTGTGTCCGGGGGAACTGCGTTAACAGGTAACACTGTAACGTATTCCGGCGTGTAGATAGATTCCGTTTCTGCTGCTGTGTTATCCGTCGATGGTACTTCCGAGTCCTGCCATTGGGATGAAGAAAGGACATCAATGACTGGTACATCGGATAGCGTGCTGTCAGTCACATCAGCTCCTTCAAGCATAAAAGGTGTTTCTGGTGCTGTAACAGGGCCCGCAAGTGTCAGAGGCTCAGCTTCTGCCACAGCGAGCAGGGAGGGGACGCTCATGCCGGAAACAGAGGACTGGATCAGACAGTAGTTGCTTCCAAGACTCCCAGAGTAGCCACTGCCTGATATGGCTGTAACAACCAGCCGGATATCATCCCCGGCCATACTGGCCGTTAATACAAGCGAAGGTCCATTGGCTATTTCCACACCATTCTGATACCAGTGATAAGTTACTGCATAGGAGTTTAAACTGAGTTCCGGCGTCAGCGTCTTCCCGACGACAGATGCAGCAGGCAGCACTACAGAACCTGACAGAGCTGTATCTTCTTTGGGGAGAACCGTGCTGGTTGTTGTGCTGGCAACACTGCCTGTCCAGTTGTCATATCCTATGGCGATTGCATAGATCCCGTAACCTTGTGTGGAGGAGGCGACGGTATATACCTGACCCGTTCCAAGGAACTGATTGTCTGAGCGGTACCAGATATAAGAGACTGTAGCGTCTGCCGGGATGCACGAAGCCTTCAGGATGTCATTGACCCGGGGTGTTAAATTATTAATGGTACAGCCCGTTACCTGCTTGACCGCAGCGGGATTGGTGACAGCGTTTGTGAATGGACTCGTGGCAGAACCAGTAAATGTTCCATTGCCGACAGCACGCACACGAATGGACCGTCCGACATCGCCGCTTTTTACAACATAGTATGCTTCTGAGGAGAGCACGGTCCCAAGATCATTGACCCATGTATAGGAGGCCGTTGCACCGCCTGGCGTTGTGACAGCGACCAGTGTATCATTGACTTTAGGGGAAGAATTGGAAACGGATACAGCTGTAATAACATTGGATACATAGGTTTTGGAAAGGAACTGGTGCATCATATAACCCGTTCTGGTTCCGATCGATACAAAATCCCATGTTCCCAGCTGTCTGAGGACTTTGACCTCGGTACCAACCGGATACAGCGCAATAATCTCGCCTGACATAGACGGGTCTTTCCGGAGATAAACCCCTTTTCCATTTTCCGTTACGATATAGGCTGTATAGGCAACAGGCGTACCAGGATCAGTTGTAGGTGTAGGGGAGCTGCCAGAAGTCAGATACATTGACATCATATATCCCGATTGGGACCCAACCTGTATGGCTGACCAGACACCATCTGAAGACAAAACAGTAACTCTTGTCCCCACGTTGTATAATCCGATTACCCCATAACCAGTGCCTGGACCAGAGCGGAGCCTGACACTTTTTCCATTGCTGCTTGTGACATACGCTGTGGTGCCCCAGCTGGGGACCGCAGTCGGGACAGGTGCAGGTGCAGGTCCCGGCTTATAACTCGTCAGAAATTTAGTCATCATATGGCCCTTGACAGAACCGATCTGAATATAGGACCAGGAAGAAGTCTGGCTCAGTATGGTGACCTCTGTTCCGACCGGGTAGGACGCAATCACTCCGAAGCCTGTTCCTGCACCTGTTCGGAGATTGACTGATTTGCCATTCGAACTCGTAACATAAGCTTTTTTCGATACGACA
>CAMNGW010000228.1 GCA_946538615.1 uncultured Clostridia bacterium | reverse complement strand
GAAAAATCAACAGCCGGATTATGCATGTGTGACTGTATTTTCTCTGGCTCTTGCTGGTGCTTCCATGGGATTTCTGCGCTTTAACAGGTTCCCTGCCAAAATCTTTATGGGTGATACAGGCTCAATGTTTATCGGCGGCGCCTATTGTGCGGTCGCCATGCTGCTGCGTCAGCCTATCCTGCTGCTGCTTTTTGCTTTCTGCCCTGTGATGTCTTCCGTATCTGTCATCATACAGCGCATGTATTTTAAAGCGACCCATGGTAAGCGCATCTTCAAAATGTCGCCGATCCACCATCACTTTGAACTCAGCGGTTATTCGGAGACACAGATTGTTGCAATGTACGGAAGTATTACAGCAATTCTGTCAATCATCGCAGTGCTCAGCGTATTCCGTAACCTTGGACTGTAAACTGAAATGAATGATACAGAGGCAGAAAGACATATGATGGTTCAGAATCAGAAGAATAGATTTATCGGTCAGCGGGCCCTTGTTGTAGGGCTGGCAAGAAGTGGTGTTGCGGCTGCACAGCTCCTTCATCAGATTGGTGCTGTTGTGACCGTGAATGATTCCAAGAGCAGGGAAGAGCTTGGAAGCATGGTAGATGAACTGGATTCACTTCCCGTCGTACGACGTTACGGGTGCCCGGCTATGGAGTGCCTTAAGGACCAGGATATTCTTGTTCTTTCTCCGGGCATACCGGACACTGCAGATTTTGTTGTTCAGGCGAAACAACAGGGGATCCGGGTGATTGCAGAGATTGAACTGGCGTATGAGGTCAGCCGGGGCGATCTGGTTGCGGTCACAGGAACAAATGGAAAAACTACAACAGTGACTCTGCTGAATCAGATGTTTACGGACGCGGGCAGATGCAGCCATGCTGTCGGAAATATCGGTTATCCCTATTCGGCCGCTGTGCTCCATGAGGGAGAACATGACACCTATGTGTGCGAGTGTTCTTCTTTTCAGATGGAAACGGTGGATGGTTTTCACCCCAGGGCAGCCGCACTGCTGAATATCACGGAAGATCATCTCAACCGGCATGGGACGATGGAAGAGTACACCAGACTCAAGATGCGTATTTTTGAAAAGCAGACGCAGGAAGATTATGCTGTATTCAATGCTGATGATCCGGGACTTGAAGGTCTGAAGGAGAAAGTCAGGAGTCAGGTTCTTCTCTTCTCAAGGAAACATGAAGTTGTTCAGGGTGCATTTTTATGTGAAGGGAAAGTTATCTTCCGGAAAGATGGAAAGGATACGGATATCATCCGCGCTGAAGAAATCTATATTCCCGGTCCTCACAATCTGGAGAATGCAATGGCAGCAGTCTGTATAGCTATGGTTTCTGGCTTGAGCGCGGAATCCGTCGCACAGACGCTGAGGACTTTCCAGGGCGTGGAGCACCGCATTGAGTTTACCAGGGAACTGGATGGAATCCGTTATTATAATGATTCCAAAGGGACCAATGTGGACTCCACTCTTTGCGCAGTGCATACGATGAACAGGCCCAGCGTGATCATTCTGGGCGGCTCAGATAAGCATGCTGATTTCACACCTCTTGCAAAGGCAATGGTTGCATCGCCATATATCCAGTCAGCGGTCCTGATTGGCGTAACAGGACCACAGATTGAAAAATCTCTTCTGGAGGCTGGATTTGACAGCATTATAAAAGCAGTATCTATGCAGGATGCTGTAGAAAAAGCGAGGGCCCAGGCAAAGCAAGGATGGAACGTTCTGCTCTCACCGGCTTGTGCTTCTTTTGATATGTTCCATGATTATGAAGAACGCGGCAGGGTTTTTAAATCGATAGTACATGCACTTTAAGTTGCAGTTGTAAATATAAAAAGGGGTGAGAAAAGATGGAATATCAGGTGCCGCATGGCATGTGGGAAACTATAGATGGAACAGATTGTTCAAAACTCACCCATCTTGACTGGCAAAAAACAGGCTTCAGGATGCAGCCCAATATTGAGGACCATGTTCGAGGTGTGGACAGCACAAACGATACAGGTTATATTCCGGAATCGGATTCCAAGGTGAAACAGTGGGTAAACAAATCTATCAGTGATGGAATGGTTGACCCGAGCATGGTAGAAATCAGATCAGAGGATCTGAGAGGACACCGCGGAGAGTTCTGGAAGGAAAAAAATGAGGAAGAAGAGGCTCCGGAAAAACCAGAAAAGAAGCTTCGCCTGAAACTGAACATAAAAATGATGCGAAGGTGGGCCATAGGTCTTGTTACTGCGGCAGCGCTGCTTTGTTTTGCCCGCTATTATCTTTTTAATATCTATTATATAGAAGTAATCGGTGTCAGCGGAACGGAAATGGCAAAAGTCAGACAGAGCGCTGGAATCCATAAGGGTGACAATATACTTACAATCAACGACGATGCAGTGGAAAAAGCAGTAAACGGTCTTTCATTTGTTCAGTTTGATGCACTGAGAAAATCATTTCAGAAGGTATCCATTTATGTCACAAAAAGGGAACGTGTTTCTTATCTGTGGCACTGTGGAATTATATATACTTTAGACAGCCGCGGCATTGTCCTTGACGAGTGCAATCAGGAAGGCGTAATTCCGGATTACCCTCAGATAGAAGGACTCGATATCAAGTACTGCCAGGCGGGCAGCAGGATTATCCTTAATAACGACAAACAGCTTCAGGTATACAGGACATTTGCCCGGGAACTTACTGTGATGGGGCTCAATGATGTGATCCATGACATCTATCTTACAGACCCTGACAGCATATATCTGGGTACTGATGGAGGATTCTCTGTGCGGATGGGTGATGCCGGGAGGATTCATGCCAAACTGCGCGCCTTGATGCTTGTTCTGGATTACCTGCAGCAAAAAGGAGCTCCGGTTGGCACCATAGATGTATCCACACCGGAAAGCCCGACTTACATACCGACATCTGCGCTGTAACGATTCTGTGACAACTGAAAAAATCAGTCTGTGATTCGTTATGATATAATATGACAGGTCCTTCTTTAAAAGCAACTTGCAAAGCTTGAAGAAAGTCAGTATAATGGAAATTGGCATATTGGATTTAAGATCTGTATGCAAGAATCTGGGAGGAGAAACTATGAAGACCACGATTGCGGCCTTGGACTTTGGCACCAGTAAGATTGTGACATTGGTCGCAGAAAACGGCGGAAATGCACGTTGCGATATCGTGGGTGCGGGTGTGGCAGAATACGATGGCTTTCTTCCCGATGGCTGGAACAACCCCGGTGAACTTGATGAGAAAATCAAAGCCTGCATCAAGGATGCTGAGGAGCAGAGCCACAGGAAGATCCATTCTTTGAATATTGGTGTTCCTGCGGCTTTTACCAAGGTTTATCCGACACAGGCCAGGATCGCTCTGAAAGGAGATACAAATCCAAGGGTAACACCAGGTGATATCAAAGCCATATTTAAAGCAGCCGAAAAAAATCTGGATAATATGATGGGGATTGTGATCCACTCATCTCCAGCATGGTTTTCTGTGGATAATGGAAAACAGACAATTGAGCCTGTTGATCTCAAGGGAAGAGAATTGTCGGCCCTTATTTCGTTTGTTGTGGCGGACCGCTTCTTTATTGATGAAGTGAACCGTCGGATTACAAGCATGGGATATACTGTTGATGGCTTTTATTCCACAGCAGCAGGAGAGAGTATACTGTTCTTGCCGGAAGAAGAGAGAGACAAAACAAGCGTTCTGATTGATATCGGGTATCTGAATACAGATATCATGATTGTTCAGGGCGACGCTCTCATCTATATGGATACTATAGAAATCGGCGGCGGGGACATTTCTGCAGACCTTGCAACAGGTCTGAATATATCTCTTGCGGATGCAGAAGAAAAGATCAAAAGAGTGTTCACGTTTGGGTCAGATGGGAAAAACAGAAGTTATGATCTTCCTGGCGCAGACGGGAAAAAACCTCAGAGTTTTGATCATGAGACAGTTGCCTCAATTGTTCTGCCACGGGTAGATGAATTAGCTGCAAATATTCAGGAAAAATTAGATGAGAGCGGCATCCGTCTGGGCAAGTGGTCGAATATTTATCTGACTGGTGGAGGAATCAGCTTTAACCGGGGCGGACGCGAGTATCTTGGCAAGTGCCTTGGCAGAACCATCAGGGATGTCCCGATGCGCACCGCGAATTTTAACAGTTTTTCTTTTTCAAGCACATTGGGACTGATGGACCTTATTATTGACACCATTGAACAGAACCATCAGCAGGCCAATACAAAAGGCGGAATTGTTGCTGACTTCTTCAGAAGGCTTTTCGGAGGCTGAGCGGTCAGACACCATTTTCTCCCTTGAATCGGAATGATTGACGACAGTCATTATTTCACACATCAGTCCCTGTTGGGGCATAAGTCAGGAGGATGTTACGTGATTGAATTCCAGAATGACGACACAGGCAGCTTTGCTTCGATAAAAGTCGTAGGCTGTGGTGGCGGCGGTAACAACGCGGTGAACCGCATGGTTGAAGCGGGACTGAAGGGTGTGGAATTTATCTCCATCAATACAGACCGCCAGGCATTGGGAATGTCAAGTGCGCAAAACAAGATCCAGATCGGTGAAAAGCTGACAAAAGGACTGGGCGCAGGCGCTGTTCCTGAGGTTGGACGCAGAGCTGCAGAAGAGAGCCGTGAAGAGATCGCAGCTGCACTTGAAGGTGCAGACCTGGTTTTTGTAACAGCTGGTATGGGCGGCGGAACCGGTACGGGAGCTGCACCCATTGTGGCGGAAGTGGCCAGGGACGTGGGCGCTCTGACAATAGCTGTTGTTACGAAGCCTTTCACTTTTGAAGGCAAGCAACGCATGAAGAATGCTGAGATCGGCATCGCAGATCTTAAGCAGCGGGTAGATACCCTTGTGGTGATCCCAAATGACCGTTTGCTGCAGGTTGTCAGCAAAGGAACAAGCATGCTGGAAGCGTTCCGCACTGCGGACGATGTTCTGCGGCAAGGCATCCAGGGCATTTCTGATCTGATTGCTGTCCCTGCGCTGATCAACCTTGACTTCGCAGACGTCAAGACTGTTATGGAATCAGGCGGCCTTGCTCATATGGGCATTGGTACGGCTAGTGGCGAGAACCGCATGCTGAAAGCAGCAGAAGATGCAATCTCAAGTCCGCTGCTCGAGACAAATATTGACGGTGCACGTGCAGTTCTGATTAATATTTCCGGCTCAGCAGACATGAGTATCATGGATATCAATGAGGCTGCCAATAAAGTCATGCAGAGCGCCGATCCCGAAGCGAATATCATTTTCGGTGCAAATGTTGACGAGAGCCTTGGCGATGAAGTGAGAATCACCGTAATTGCCACTGGCTTTGAAAAGACTCCGTTCCCGCCAAGGGATCCGGTGCGTAAGCCCCGTGAGCAGGAGAACGACAGGCTGTTTGGCAGCAGCACACCTTATGCGGCAACCTCCAGTTTTGCCAGCATGGCCAGTGCACCTGTCCGTGACTATGATGATTATACGCCACAGCCGCGGGAAGAATCTCCGACAGCTCCTTATATTGCCAGCCGTCAATCGATGGGAGCACCACAGCCTCAGCAGAGTTTCCAGGGAAGTTATTTCCCTCAGCAGACCGGTGGCTATCCGGTTCAGGGACAGTACGGGCAGCAGTATTTCCAGCAGCCCCAACAGCAGACGTATCAGCCTACGTTCTCAAGTACTTCCCAAATGCAGGGAGTTCCACAGGATTCAGCAAACTTTGATACCAGCCGTGTCCAGAAGGATGCCAATGGTGTGCCAAGCTTCCTGCACAGGAACCGTTAACACGAAAAGCCATGGTTCGTCCCATGGCTTTTTCTCTTTTCTTTAATTCAAAGTTGGGCTGTCAGACTGTAGCGAAGAGATGAGGTGTTCTGTAAGACATGATTTTCAGAAAGGCAGAAGAGAGCGATCTTTCAGCCATTTCCTGTATCTACGATAAGATCCATACCCAGGAAGAGGAGGGAAGAGTGGCTATCGGTTGG
>CAMNGW010000227.1 GCA_946538615.1 uncultured Clostridia bacterium | reverse complement strand
TGCTACCAGAGGAATGTTTCCGGTTTCAGGCAAAGATGTATAGCGTGTGCCAAAGATGGTATTATTCGTTGTGATATGAAGATATGCTGCATTTTCATCCAGATCAGCAGCAGTAAATTGCGGGATTTTTACATAATTTTCTTCACGTGAGCTTGCAATGACATGGACTTCGCCATATTTTTTTGCTTCTGCAGCTGCGCCATGCGCAAAGTTCCCTGAATCCACATAATCCGCGACTTTACCTTCAGAAAGAAGATTCATAGGAATTGCAGAAAACTGGCCCGTTGCTCCACCTGCAAGAAACAGAACTGCATAATCGTCAGGTATGTTCATAACTGAGCGGAATACAGCTTCAGTATCTTTATAAATATCCAGGTACATCTTGGACCTGTGACTCATTTCCATCACAGACATGCCAGTAGTGTTGTAACAGCAAAACTCTTTCTGTGCACGCTCCAGCACGGGATAAGGCATAGTAGCCGGTCCAGCTGCAAAATTGTATACGCGCTCCATGCTTTCGTCATCTCCTGAATTCTCTTTGCGTGTCAAGCACGCATGAGAGATATTAACATATCTTTCTCTTTTTTCAGTCAGAAAAACAAAATGAGTACAACGCTTTATTATTCTGCGTTTCTGCTTTGCGCTTTCTGGTTGACTTACCACCAGAACAGTCAAATCACATCAGAAGCAAAAGTGATCCCTGATACATGAAGGTAATGCATGACTCATCATCTGCTGCTGTGGGGACCAAAGAAGCGTGTGTCCGCTGTCCCGTGAAACCATTAGATATGTGAATGTTTTTGTATGAATGTTCACGGAAAAAAGCTGTTTCCCGAACTTTTGCTGCAGGGGCGGCAGGAACAGGAAAAAAATGGTATGCTGCCAGCTCTGATGAAGATCAGCTTTCAGATCAGATCCGGAACGGCACAGCCATGAAAATCTTCAGAGTCTGGTAGCACATCTATGCCCCATGATAACCGCTGTGCATCTCCAGGTACCTTCTGCAGCAATGATTCGGACCGTACATTGAGATTTTCTCCTTCTCTCACTTCATTGAAAAAGGCAATCTATCCAGTCAAGGAAGAAATGATGGGCTTTATATCGTGCTGCATGGTCCATCGCTTCACGCTTATTCTTCGGATTCCTGACAGAAGGGGATTGTGCAGCAGAACGGCTGGTTATAAACCAGTGATAAGCAGATGCCGGACGGTAAAGGTCCGCATCATGAATAAAATGGAAGACGCGCTGCTTTAGGGCAACAAGAGAAAGAACCGGGACGGGTTCGTTGACACAGCTGATCTGTATCCCTATAATCGCATTGGAGTCCCTTTATAAGTTTCATTATTTTTCTGTCAATACAGGGGGATTAACAACCGCTCAGAATAACCAAACAGACTCAATTTGCGTAGATTTGCCTATTCGGGTGAAAGGAAGAATTATGAACTCTATCGAAAACAACATCCAACTTTTCCTGGAGGATTATTTTTCCCATTTTTCTTTTCAGGATGATGGAGCCGGAAGTATCCTGTCAGCCAGTGAAAGGCTGTATGAAAGCACAGGCAATACTGTATTCAAAGAGTATGTCCTGAATGCGTTAACTCAGCTTATATCTGAAAAGTCTTTTGAATCAGCCGGTTCTGCTTTTCCGTCATTTACGGCTCCATTTTCCTGCGCAAAAGCCCTGTTTTTTGCGGAAAAAGAAACTGGACGGCACGAATACAGAGCTATTCTCGACACCTGCATGAAAAACCTCACCTCATTGCCCAGAACCGTCTCTGGTCTTTTCTGCGATCCCCAGAACCAGGCCCGTGCGGTTTCATTACAGGATTTATATGCCATCCTGCCATTTTATATGGCATACGAGAAACAATACAATCATTTTGGAAATTTATCAGATATTTCTGATCTGTTTTCTCGTGCCAGGAAACAGGTATTCCCACATACAGAAGAGGCTGCACCGGACAGAGCCTCCTCAGAAAAAAACAGCCTGGGCACAGATCTTTCCGGAACAGGCTGGTATCTTCTTACACTGATTGACTGTATTGATCTTTGTGATGAGCAGCTATATGAGCATTACCGTCTCATGATAGATCTTTTCAGGGAAGCCGTTCATAGCGTGATCCGCAGCCAGAACCAGGAAACAGGCTCGTTTTTCAGTACAGCTGATGACGGTTCGTGCGGCAGGCAAGAACGGTTTGCCACGCTCATGATCGTTTCAGCACTCCTGAAAGCTGTACGCCTTGGAGTGCTGAACGAGAAGTATGTAAAGCATGGAATAGCTGCTTTTGATACCGTGTTCAGGTCGGAAGCAGAAATCACAAATGAGATTTTCTGCCTTCGTGATCATGGACATACGGATGAAGGAGAGACAGCAGATAAGAACGGGCATTGCCTTACAAAAGAAGATACTGAAATTACAGCCATGTTTATCAATGCTTATACAGAAATGATGTATGTCAGGAAGTGAGGTTTCACATGTCAGAAGTCCTTTTTGCGGGTATAAGGAGCGTTACGCTCCTTCTTGACCCGGATGCTGTTTACAGTATCCCGGAAACATCTGTCTATCTTAACGGGAAATTTACCACAAAAGTCAATCAAACAGTTATCTCTGTTTTTGATCTGCTGCCGGATACAGACTACACGGTCACTTTTGATCATTCCTATGCACCGGTTTCTTTTCATACGCAGAAGGAATCTGTGACACTGAATGTCAGGTCATTTGGCGCAGTGGGCGACGGCAACCATGATGATACGGCTGCAATCCAGGCAGCCATATCCTGCTGTCCGCCCAAAGGGCGTGTCCTGATCCCCGAGGGAAAGTACCGTATAACGCCTCTTTTTCTGAAGAGCCATATCTTTGTCGAAATAGCTGATAAGGCGGTTATGCTGCTTGAGACGGACAGGACACGTTTTCCCATCCTGCCCGGGATGGTTCAGACCACGGACGAATTGGACGATGTGAATTTTGGCTCCTGGGAAGGCAACCCGTTGGATGCTTTTGCTTCTCTTCTCACTGGCATATCAATTGAAGACGTTGTTGTCTATGGGAACGGCTGTCTGGATGGTCAGGGCGATTTGGGTGACTGGTGGGTCAATCCAAAGGTAAAACAGATGGCCTTCAGGCCGCGTATGCTGTTCCTGAACCACTGCAGAGATATGGTTTTCCAGGGTTTCCATGTGAGAAGGTCCCCTGCTTGGAATCTGCACCCTTATTTTTCGGATAACCTTGATTTTTTCAATCTCAGTGTCAATGCTCCTTTCAACAGTCCGAACACGGACGGTTTTGACCCTGAGAGCTGTAAAAATGTCCGTGCTTTCGGCATCCATTTCTCCGTTGGCGATGATTGCATTGCCATCAAGTCCGGGAAAATATATATGGGTAACCGATACAAAACAGCCTGTGAAAATCTGGAGATTGCCCATTGCCTGATGGAAAATGGGCACGGAGGAGTGACTGTCGGTTCCGAGATGGCCGGCGGTGTCCATCATGTACGGATCCACCATTGTGAGATGTCCCATACGGATCGCGGTCTGCGCATCAAAACAAGACGCGGACGCGGAATACAGGGACGGATCGATGATATAGCCATGCAGTATGTCAAGATGGAGCATGTCAAAGTTCCCCTGGCTGTCAACAGCATGTATTATTGCGATCCGGATGGCCACAGCGCTTATGTGCAGGACAGGAACAGCCTGCCTGTTGACGAACGCACACCTTCAATTGGTTCTCTTCTTATGGACCATGTCACAGCGGATCATGCCACAAATGCAGGCTATGTCCTCGGCCTGCCCGAAAAACCGGTAGAAAATCTCACCATCCGTTCTACAGAAATCCATCTGGATGAAAATGCGGATCCCATCGCCTGCATCATGGCTGACGGTATAGATGCAACATGCGGAGAAAGCCTGATTCTGGAAAATGTGGATAAAACAGAACTGGATCTTTGCGTAACCGGACACAAAGGCCCTGCTGTAAAGGTAATGGAAGCAAAATGATCATTCTTGAAAAAAACAAAGACTTCTGTGTCGTAGTCAAGCCACATAATACTCTGTCAGAACATGGTAACATGGGCATGCCTGAGCTGATTGCTCAGGAATTGTGCCTTTCTGCTGACCAGGTATTTCCTGTGCACCGGCTCGATCTGCTGACCGGAGGTCTTATGGTGTACGCTCTTTCTCAGAGCGCTGCCGCCAGGCTTTCCTCAGATATAAGTCAGGGAAAAATGCAGAAATACTATCTGGGTATAACAGGAACGCTGCCTGAAGGAATGGAACCTGAGGGAATATGGGAAGACTATCTTTATTATGACCGGAACGTGCAGAAGGCGTTTATTGTCACCAAAAGCAGAAAAGGCGTCAAGCAGGCTGTGCTTGATTATAAAGTGATGGATCAGACAGAAGGCTGTACGCTGATCCTCTTCCATCTGCATACAGGAAGGACCCACCAGATCCGCGTCCAGTGTGCTTCACGCAGGGTGCCGCTTATTGGCGACCGCCGCTATGGGTCCGCCGCAAAAAGTGATCTTGCCTTATGGTCCTGCGGATTGTCTTTTCCTCATCCTGTTACCCATAAGCAGCTGACGTATACATATTACCCCGACACTTCCGGGAAACCCTGGAACCTCTTTCCTGACCTTATGCACATTGAACTGCCGGATCAGTAAATTGAAAATGCAATCAAAAACCGGACGCACATCTGCGTCCGGTTTTTGATTGCATGAAAGGTTCAGCCGCTTACAGCGTCACGCCTTCTTTGAAAATGGCAAAATCATGGAAGCCATTGCGCTCGCTGCAAACCTGTTTACCGCTGGCTACCTCAAGTACAAGATCCATCAGTTCCCCGGAAAGATCGGCAAGCGTCTTGTTTGAATCCAGCAATTGGCCGGCATTGAAATCGATCCATCCATGCTTTCTTGCAGCGATTCCGGAATTTGAAGCAATCTTA
The DNA here is from genome assembly GCA_946538615.1 of uncultured Clostridia bacterium. Classification (GTDB taxonomy): domain Bacteria; phylum Bacillota; class Clostridia; order Christensenellales; family Aristaeellaceae; genus UBA2943. The sequence goes on along the minus strand of CAMNGW010000227.1, from coordinate 1,053 downwards.
ATGGTAGGCACAGGGCAGGCGAAAGGTGTTCCGCGGCCTGTTGAGAAAAGGATAAGCTGAGCACCTGCACCGGCAAGAGCGGTTGATGCCACAAGATCATTGCCAGGCGCAGAGAGAAGGTTAAGCCCCTGGGTGGTGACACGTTCAGCATATCTCAGCACATCTTTGACCGGGGCAAAACCTGATTTTTGCGTGCAGCCGAGTGCTTTATCCTCCAGCGTTGAAATACCGCCGGCTTTGTTCCCGGGACTCGGGTTCTCATAAATGGTCTGATGATGTTCTTCAAAATAATGTTTGAAGTCATTGATCAGGCTGACCGTTTTATTGAAAGTCTCCTCGGTTTCACAGCGGTTCATCAGAATGGTTTCAGCACCAAACATTTCCGGAACTTCTGTCAGAATTGTGGTTCCGCCCTGAGCGATCAGCCGGTCTGAAAAGCCGCCTATGACAGGATTTGCGGTAATGCCGCTGAAGCCGTCGGAACCGCCGCATTTAAGACCGACAACAAGTTTGGATGCGGGGCAGGGCTCACGTTTGTCACTGCGCATAATGGCTGCCAGTTCTTCGATCATTGCCATGGCAGCTTCGTGTTCATCTTCCACCTGCTGACAAATCAGAAAACGAACCCTTTTCTCATCATAGGTCCCCATCCGCTTGCGGATCTCTTCCACGCCTGAATTTTCACATCCGAGCCCGAGAACGAGAACGCCGCCGACATTAGGGTGGATGCAAAGATTAGCGAGCATTTGACGTGTATGCTCCTGATCTTCGCCCATCTGTGAACAACCATAAGGATGGGTAAAGGCATATACTGCTTCAAGGCCTTCTCCGACTAAGTGCTGGGCATCGCGTTCCAGACCGCGTGCGATATCATTGACGCACCCAACGGTCGGAATGATCCATAATTCATTTCTTATGCCAACTTTTCCGTTTTCCCTCGGAAAACCGGAGAAGGTACGCACAGGGGCAGGCTGAACAGATGGATGGGAAGGCGCCCATGTGTATGTATTTTCGCCTGACAGGCAGGTATGGATGTTATGCACATGAACATGG
>CAMNGW010000226.1 GCA_946538615.1 uncultured Clostridia bacterium | reverse complement strand
AGGTAACAGCAGTCAGATTTTGTGCAATGGCAAGACGGTTCATATAGCCGGGCGTACCTCTCATGCAGTACCTGAAGGCATGATCGGCAAGCTCCTGAAGGCCCAGAATGACACCGCCATGCTGCACCGTCTGGTCAGGATAGTACAGCATGGCACCCACGATCCCGACATCTCTGCGCTGGGCAAACATGAGCATTTCTTCAATCCATCCCGGTGTGATCACCTCGGTATCATTGTTGAGCATCAGCAGGTACTCGCCCCTGGCTGCCTCTGCGCCGAAATTGCAGATAGCCGAATAATTGAACGCATGCTTCCAGGCAATTACACGGATACGCTGGTCCTTACCTGAGATGCTCTGATAATACTGGAAGGTTTCCTGCTCCTCGCTGTTATTTTCAATGATCAGGATCTCCCAGTTCCTCCATGTGGTCTTTTCCGTGATGGAAGAAATACATCTGGAAAGGTCTTCCACATGGTCCTTATTTGGTATCACTATGGATACCAGCGGCTCTCCGGCAATATCATAATGGATGCGCCAGGTGGAAGGGAACGTACCCGCGGATACTGTGCCATTCAGACCGGTACGCTGCAGATGCGCCTGAAGCAGGGAGATGGCAGTGCCTTGCCCGGAAGAAGGCAGGGCAGCATCCTCAAGGGCGCGCGAATAGTATAGCACCGCGGGGATATGGACGATCCGCTCCGCTTTCTCTGTCAGCCGGAGGATCAGATCATAATCCCCATTATTTTCGTATTCCGGCCGGAAACCGCCGCCTGCCTTTTCAAGCAGATCGGCCCGGAAGACGGACATATGCCCAATATAATTGCAGCTGCGCAGCATGTCAGGAGAAAAGTCAGGTTTGAAATAAGGGCTGTATGCATCCCTGGGCTCATCACGGAAAAGGATCTCATCGGTGTAGATGAAATCTGCATTCTTTTCACAGATGACATGCATCACCTCATACAGCGCTGAAGGATGCAGAACATCGTCATGGCCCAGCAGAGCATAATAATTGCCCGAGGCCATTTCCATGCAGGCGTTTACGCATGCAGAAGCATCCGGGGTGCCTTTAAGTTTTCTGTAGCGGATCCGCCTGTCTTTACGGGCCGCTTTCCTGCACATTGCACCGACACTGCGGTGCTCCCCATTGCTTCCATCCGTAAGGCACAGCTCCCAGTTCTGGAATGTCTGCTGCTGAACAGACTGGATCATTTGCTCCAAGGAACGACAAGGCGTATTGAACAGCGGGACCAGAATGCTGATTTTCACTTCACGTGGGAATACGGTTTCCCTTTGAGAAGCCATTTTCTCCTGTCCTGGCCAGGAGTCCGGGACAAGCATCCTGGTCTGTTCCATGATCGACTGCTGTCTGCGCTCACTGGCTTTTTTGGGGCCATAGAGAAGGAACCATTTCAGTGTTTTCAGGTTCAGTTCAATGTTTCTGTTCTTTGCAACAATCTTTTTGATCCCAGTCATGACAAAGCGGACCGGTTTTGTGATGTGCCAGAAGAAAGAATTGGAAATGGCTATGAAACTCTTCTCAGCGTAATCACATCTTTCACTCAGTGTGCGGTTCTGTTCCTCAAGGGAACGGACCTGCTCTGTCAGGTACGCGATCTTAGAGGACCTGTCAGAACAGAGTGATTCCAGTTCTTTTTGTTTTTCATTTGAACGGGCAAGATCGCCCTGGAGTTCCTCCATCTTTCTTTCAACCGACCGGATCGATTTGTCATGCACATCAAAGATCTGCACGGTGAGGTCCAGATAGAGCCGTATCCCATCAGAGCCATGCCATTCAGCTTCCAACTGGGGCTTTTCCGTGGCAAAAAAGATCATGTCCCCCACGAAAAAGCCATTGACAGGTCTGAAAGGAACATCCTTCCCATTATATGTCAGATGGAACCCACTCACGATGCAGGGCATGCCTTCACACGGCTCGATCCGAACACGGCAGGATCCGGCAGGGACAGGGACCTCCTCAGAAAAAGTAACATGTTGTACTCCAGTGGCGCTGATATCTTTTTCAAATGTCATGCAGTGCTGGGGCAAATCACCGTCCTGAGGCAAAAAATACACATGGAGGCAGATATGGGGATTCTTAGAAAATCCCGCTTCTTTCCTTCTTATGTTCATTTTCTCAATCCGGATATACCGCTCGTAGGCTTCCACGATCTGTGCCTGAGAGAGGGAGGACTTTGTGAAACACAATATCTGATCTGCCGGCTCTGTCAGCTCTGTGTCCAGGGCGCGGTAATAGCCGTGCTGCGCGAACCGCTTACACCAGTACTCTGTCTGCTGGGCATTGTAGACATTCCTCTCATCTGAACCGTCCGGGCTGGATGAAAAAAGAATGCTACCGCTCAATCCGCAAAGGCATGCCACCAGTCTGTCAGCGTCTTCCTCCGGAAGGTGCTGTGCTGTCCCAAAGCAGGTCACCAGGTCAAAATGCTTGGGAAAACTTTCAGGAAGCGGATCGGACAGGCTTTGTGCATTGACATAAGCCTGTTTCTGTGCTTTGGTCCGCCCGGAAACATCAATCCCGTAGCATTCCACGCCCAGGTCACGGAAACAGTAAATCAGGTCGGATGTCATGTACCCGACGTCCAGAAGGCTGCGGGGTGAAAACAGTTCTGTGATGATCTGCGCAGTCTGGTACCACCGCTGCGACGGCCGGGTGTCCTCAGACTGTTCTGTCCTGTCAGTCAGATCGCAACCGGTTCTGTTGATGGATTCGTTTCTTTCCACAATGATTTCCTTTCGCCGCTGTAATCCGCCGTGAATAACCATAGGTTGGCACGAAGGGCCCGGCAGCTGAGTCATATTCCTTCTCAGTTCCGTGTCATTATATAAAAAGGTTCCGGGACGGTGCGGCTGCATTATATTCTAGCAATTAGGTGGGGAAGGCCGTCATGATACGAATGAAGTGACCCTTAACTGTATGGCAGATGGGAGGACAGCGGATGTTCATGTCTGTGTCAACCCGGTGCAAGTGGAACACATTGCGTTCCGCAGAGCAGTCCCGTACAGGTAAGAGAGAGGGCAGGCTGTTTCAGGTCAGCCGCGGCCTGTTTTCCTGCCATCACTTTTATTTTACAGGATGAAATCTTAACGTTTCAAGCAGAAAATTGCAAGTGATGTGCTATCTGAAAATACTCTACGGTACAGAATGAGAATGTTACCGGATTCATATGCTTTTTTGCTCTCCTCATGCACACAGCCCGGAAAGCATTCATCACAGCTTTCTCTGGTACGTCTCACATGCTGTCGGGGAACTTGGGATGGATAAGATCTGCGGAAACAGCTCTGGGGACGGATTGAACACACTGGCCGCTTCTCCCCACCTCTGCACAAGACACGACAATAACAAGGACGACACCGGAGGGCAGGAAGATGACAATCAGGCATCCTATAAAACATGGCTTCCGCTCGGATGGGTTCATTTATCATCGTATTGAGCAGCAGCTCCTGAACTGACAAAAAGACAGTCAGATGAGTATTCCCTGATTCGGAATCAGATGCGCCGGACACGCCCGGACACAGCCTGTTGTCATATGACAAAGCTACAGAAAGATCTTAAACACAAAGGAAGGATGGGTGCCAGCACATGATTTGCCTGTCAGGGTAGATCAATACAGGAAATGCACCCGTATGAACTGACCCCCGGTCCTTTTTTCAGCGAAAAAGTTCACATTCTGAATCTGTCCATATGACGGGTACTTCAGCATTCAGGCTTTCCGGCTTTTGAAAAAGTCTATGAAACTTGCATTTTTCATGCTATCATATCCCGCTGATATCTTCTTCTGTCAGGAGGCCTTATGCTTACACGGGAAAAAGCATTCTATACATCCTTTGTCACACTCTCGCTGGCACTGATGGCTGAACAGGCTGTGATTCTGTCCGTGAACCTTGCCGATAATGTCATGCTGGGCTCCTACAGCGAGAGTGCCTTGTCTGGAGTGGCCGCCGTGAACCAGATCCAGTTCGTATTGCAGCAGCTGGTCTACGGTGTAAGCAACGGTGTGATTGTCCTTGGCAGCCAATACTGGGGGCAGCGCAGACCGGACGTGGTAAAAAAGCTGTGTGCCATCGGTCTTTGGTGCAACCTCGCCATCACGGTGTTCCTGTTCCTTGCAGTAAGTCTTTTCCCACAGGGTGCGCTCAGTCTGTTCACCAGTGATGCAGAAATTGCCGGGCAGGGCTTGGCCTATCTGAATATCATGCGATTTTCCTATATGTTTTTTGGACTTACAGCCGTCATGCTGGGCACGATGCGCATTGCAGAAACGGTAAGAATCGCGCTTCAGGTATCCGTTCTGTCACTGATCATCAATGTGGCCATCAACTTCCTGCTGATCCCCGGACGCTTTGGCTTTCCGGAGCTTGGCGTGCGCGGCGCGGCCATAGGCACGCTCACAGCGAGGCTGGTGGAATTCATTGTGGTGGCTTTCTATATGTTCCGCAAAGAAAAGAAGCTTCAGATGAGGCCAGCGGACTGCCTGCGCATAGACCGACAGATGCTTGCCGATTACCTCAAAGTCAGTTTCCCGATCATATTGGCTGCGATCCTTTGGGGTGTGTCCAACGCTGTGCAGACCATGATCCTCGGACACATGGATAAGAGCGCGATCGCTGCCCAGTCCATCAGCGCCACGCTTTTCCTGCTCCTCAAGGTCACTTCTGTAGGCGCATCTTCCGCTGCCAGCGTTATTGTCGGAAGGACTATCGGCAAGGGGGAAATGGATAAGCTGAAAGAGTACACAAGGACACTGCAGTTCCTGTTCCTCATGATTGGCGCAGTGCTTGCGCTGCTTTACACTTTGATCCGGTTCCCACTGCTGAGCCTGTATCAGATTTCTCCCGAAACCAGGACAATGGCCAATGCCTTCATGAACATCCAGACACTGGTGATCTTCACCATGTCCTACCAGATGCCGGTAAACAGCGGCATCATACGCGGTGGCGGGGATACCAGGTTCATGATGGTTTTGGACATCATCTCCCAGGTGATCATGTATCCGCTGGCTTTCTTTGGCGCCTTTGTGTTAGGCTGGTCGCCTGTAGCTATCATGTTTATTGTGAATTCAGATCAGATTTTCAAATGTTTCCCCGCATTCATAAGAGTTAACAGCTACAAATGGGTGAAACAGCTTACAAGATAACGCCGGAATGTACCGTCTGTGCTATCCGTATGGCATGGGATAAAGACTGGACAAAGGATTTTTCTTTAAATGCACAAGAAGGCCGGATGTGACGATGAAGCGCAGGAAGGGACCCGGTAAGTACACAGCCGGTTACGTACCTGCAGAAAGGGAAATGAGAGTGACTGCACCTGATCATGCCATACCGCAGGAAAAAAGGATCCACAGCCTTACGGGGCTTCGCGGCATCGCGTGCCTGTTCATCGTATGCTACCATTATTTTTGTATGTTCGTGGACGATCAGGGACTGGGCTACGATGCCATACCGTGGATATCCCGCTCAAAGTACATATTTGAATACAGCAAAAATGCTGTGGAACTCTTCTTTATGATGTCGGGGTTCCTGGTGGCGTGGAACTACAGAAAAACCATAGCAGAGACTTCATTTGTCCGCTATTTCAGGAAACATTACAGCAAGCTGATCTGGGTCTCAGCTGCAGTGAACGGATGGGCTCTTCTCAACGCCCTCATCCGTATGAGCACGGGCCTGGCCCAGGGTCTGACGGAACCCACCCCTTTGCGGTTCATTCTGTCTGTACTTATGATCAATACAGGCTGGTTCAGTTCCTATTCTCAGACTCAGCTGCCGGTTAACTCAACAATGTGGTTCATCGACGTGCTTCTTTTGTGCTATCTGATATATTTTGTGATTGCAAAGATTGGGAAAAACAGCCCCATTCTTTATGTCAGCCTGAGTGCATTGCTGGTGGGGACCGGGCTGTACTGCCTGGAAAGCAGTCCAAGGCTCCCGTTCCTGTGGAGCATTGACGGACGCGGAACTGCCACATTTTTTCTGGGTGTTCT
>CAMNGW010000225.1 GCA_946538615.1 uncultured Clostridia bacterium | reverse complement strand
GCTCGCTTATCTTACCTTCAAAACCCCCGTCGAAACCGTATCATCCCCATATTACTTCTGGCGGTTCCTCAGTGCACGCTGAATCTCACGCTGTGCGTCCCGCTTTGCTGTACTTTCACGTTTGTCATGTTCCTGTTTGCCTTTGCATAAACCAAGCTGAAGCTTCATGCGTCCATCCTTCAGGTACACTTCAAGCGGAACCAGCGTATAACCCTGACGGGCTACCATTCCGTCCAGCTTGCGGATCTCAGACTTGTGCAGCAGCAGCCGTTTGGGACGCAGAGGGTCCCTGTTGAACTGGTTGCCCTGATCATAGGGTGAAATATGCATACCCTCTACCCATACTTCTCCCTTGCGCACAGCAGCCCAGCTTTCTTTTAAGCTGACCTTTCCGGCCCGCATGGATTTGACTTCTGTGCCGAACAGCTCCAATCCGCATTCATAACGCTCTTCAACAAAGTAATCATGAAAAGCCTTGCGGTTTTGTGCCACTGTTTTGATCCCTTTCTGATGCGGCACGATCCCACTTCCTTTCCTGCCACCTGATTACCTGTCAAACAGCTTATATATTATATCTGATTTATCTCTTTATTGCAAACATGTATTCTTTCTGATAAGATTTACTATCATATGACAGGGAGTGATGTCAGATGCCTGACGTACGAGAGATGGCTGAAGCTGCAAGACAGGCAGCTTTACGGCTTGCTATGGCCAGTTCAGAGAACCGGAACGCCTGCCTTCTCCATATGGCTGAAGTCCTGCAAGCTAACAAAAATCTCATATTTTCTGCCAACGAAGAAGACATGGCTATGGCCGGGACCTTAGCTCCTCCCCTGCGCAAGAGGCTCCTTTTTGGTGAGGAAAAGCTGACAGCCGTCATTGCGGGCCTCCGGGACCTTGCCTCACTTGAGGACCCTCTTGGCAAAACAACGCTGGCCCGTGAACTCACAGAAGGTCTGGACCTGTACCGCGTGACTTGTCCCATTGGCGTGATTGGCGTCGTTTTTGAAAGCCGGCCAGACGCTCTGGTACAGATATCTTCTCTTGCGCTTAAATCCGGCAACGCTGTTCTGCTTAAGGGTGGACGGGAAGCCTTTAAAACCAATACGGTATTGGCATCCTGCCTCAGGGAAGCCGCCGCTCAGAGCGGGCTCCCGGAAGATTTTGCACAGCTTCTTGAAAACCGCAAAGATGTCGATGAAATGCTTAAGCTGGATGACCTGATTGATCTCATCATTCCCCGTGGCTCCCGTGAATTTGTACGCTCTGTCATGGACAGAAGCCGCATACCGGTATTAGGCCATGCCGATGGGATCTGTCACGTGTATATTGACCGGTCAGCCGATCCGCAGACAGCCAGAAGAATTGCCCTTGACAGCAAAGTACAGAATGTCTCTGTCTGCAATGCCATGGAGACCCTCCTGGTTCACCGGGACATGGCTCATCTTCTGCCCGACCTGGCTGAAGATTTCCGCGGTGCACACGTAGAGCTTGTAGGTGATGACAAGGTACAGCACCTGATCCATTGTGCTCCGGCTTCAGAAGAAGACTGGAAAACAGAATATCTGGATTATAAACTGTCCATCCGGCTGGTTGACTCCATAGATGAAGCCATCGACCATATAAACTGTTTTGGCAGCCACCATACAGACTGTATTGTTACACAGGACCCGGAAGCAGCAAAAGAATTTCTGGCCAGAGTTGACTCTGCAGGGGTATACCAGAATGTTTCAACGCGCTTTGCAGACGGCTTTGTTTATGGGTTCGGCGCCGAGGTGGGCATCTCAACCGGGAAGATCCATGCAAGGGGACCTATGGGTCTGGAAGGTCTGACAACATATAAATACAAGCTGCTCGGACATGGTCAGACCATGACGGATGTCAAATCAGGAAAGATAAAATATACACACAGGGATCTGAATCAGCCATGCCCCATGTAACGGCGTTTCCCAGGAAAGTCGCAGTCTTTGATTTTGATGGGACAATATGTCCTGGAGATTCCATTGTCCCTTTTCTCTACTTTGCGCTCCGCAACAAATATACCTCTGCAGGACAGGTTGTACATGCAGCCGGGGCCCTCTTCAAACACAAGCTTGGCTTGATTCCCATGGAGGAAGCCAAACTCACCGCACTTTCTTTTGTATGCGGAAAGGCACCGGAAGAAATCAATGCCTTTTCTTCCCGCTTTATTCAGGAAGTCCTCAGGCCCCGCTTCAGAAAGAAAGCCTGTACATGTATGGAAAACCTTCGCTCACAGGGATACTGTGTCCTCCTTGTGTCAGCATCTATGAATGTGTACATGCGGAAAATGCCTGACTTTCTGCCTTGCGATGATGTTATATGTACAGAAATGTCAGAAGAGAACGGCGTTTATGTTCGGCGTCTGGGACCCAACTGCAGGGATGAAGAAAAAGTGAGCCGTATCCGTGCCTATATTCGTGAGCACAAAGACCTGCAGCCGGTTCCGGACCTGGGTTTTGGGGACAGCAGGCATGATATCCCCATGTTGAAAAACGTGAATCATCCTGTGCTGGTCACCCCGGACCGTGCTCTCCGAAAGGCTTTTCCACAGGCTGAAATTGTCAAATGGTCATAAGGTACACAAGGGAGGGATTCTGCTTGCTCTATGTGAAAAAAATCGAAGATGGCTCTGATACTGCGCAGCTCCTGGCAGATAAAGCACTCGTAGGTGAAGATGTCCTTGTACGGATCAGCCGTCTTGGGTTTTCTCTGACCTATCTTCCCAGACAGAGCGCACTATGGCGCACATTTTCTCCAACCACACGTGCATCTCAGCTGATCGGTATGCAGGGTACAGTGTGTTTCGGGGCTTATCTTGACGAACAGCTCATTGGCGTGTGCGCCCTCCGTCCCGTATCCGGTCTGTGGGCCGAAATTCTGGATATCCGTGTGGATGCTGCGCACCGGCGGATCGGGGCCGGGCATGCGATGTTGGGCGCTTGTCAGGCATGGGCTGAAAAAAACGGCAGCTGCGGACTGAAACTGATCACAACTGATCTCAATCCGGGAATGTGCCAGTTTTGTGAAAACATGGGGTTCCGTCTTCAGGGCATGGACAGATATGCGCTTGCCATGACCGAGGAAGAACGCGGAAAACCTATTTCTCAAAGAGCTTGTGAGCTCATGTTTTATAAGATGTTCCAGAAAGGCTGATTGAATTGATGCGTCTTCAGAAGTATCTCGCAATCTCAGGTGTTGCAAGTCGCAGAGCTTCAGAAAAAATGATTTCAGAAGGTCATGTGACGGTTAACGGAAAAAAAGTAACGCAGATGGGGATACAGGTCGATGAAAATACCGACAGGATCGCTGTGGATGGGAAGCTGGTCCATCCGGAAGCAGAAAAACATTACCTTGCTTATAACAAACCGATTGGAGAGGTGACGACTTCTTCAGACCCGGAAGGACGGGATACGGTTATGGACAAATTCCGTGATTATCCGGTCCGCCTTTATCCGGTAGGACGTCTCGACTATGATTCTGAAGGACTCCTGCTTCTGACCAATGACGGTGAAATGATGCAGCACCTTTTGCATCCCAGCCATGAGGTCCCTAAGAAATACCTTGCCAAAGTGTCCAATAAAGTGTCTGAAGAAGAACTCAGGCGCCTTCGTGAGGGTATCATGATAGATGATCATCTGACAAGCCCCGCCGATGTCCGTCTTGTCAGATATGAAGCATTCGACTCCGTTGTGCTCGTCACCATTCATGAAGGCAGGAACCGCCAGGTACGCAAGATGTTTGAGGCAATCGGGCACCAGGTTGTTATGCTCAAGCGCATTGGCTTCGGACCTATTTCCCTCGAGGATCTTCCCAGAGGGACATGGCGGAGACTGACTGGGCGCGAAATCAATATGCTCAAGGAGCTGTAACATGTCTTATGAACTTCGCTCTGCCCGTTTCCTGGCCTCAGAGATCCGCTCAAAGGTTGTTTTCCCCGGAGCTGCTGTCATTGATGCTACCCTGGGGAATGGTCATGATACCCTTGAGCTCGCACAGCTCGTCGGTGAAAAAGGAACGGTTTACGGTTTTGATATCCAGCCTGATGCTGTCCAGAATACCAGACAGAGGCTCACACAAGCAGGCCTGATTGACCGGTGCACGCTCTGGACCGCAGGCCATCAGGAGATGCTCAAATATATTAAGACACCTGTAGATTATGTCTCTTTTAATCTCGGATGGCTCCCCGGCGGAAATAAACACATCACTACGCTCTGGGAAACAACAAAGACGGCTGTGTGTTCTGCGCTTACCCTGCTCAAGCCGATGGGCGTTATGACAGTGTGCGCCTACCCGGGCCATGCCGAAGGCGACAGAGAGCGCAATGAACTGTCTGCCTTTTTCTCCCAGCTCCGTCCGCAGGATTTTAATATCCTCCGGCAGACTTTTCTCAATGCCGGTGCGGGTGCGCCCGAATGCTTTGTCATTCAGAAACAGGAGAGCTGCACATTTTCAGCCATATAAAAAGGAGGTTCACCCTCCTTTTTATATACCCTCTTTATCTGGCTTCATAGCCCAGTGTCCTGAGATCATCGATCCTGTTGCGCCAGTCGTCCCGAACCTTGACCCAAAGCTTGAGGTTGACATGTGTATCCAGCAATTTCTCAATATCCTCACGGGCCTCGCTCCCGATCGTCTGCAGCATGGCGCCATGCTTGCCGATAATGATCCCTTTATGCGCATCCCGTTCACAGTATATGGTCGCATTAATTTCTGTAAATGAATCATTTTCTTTTGAGATGCCAAGGATTTCCACTCCAATACCATGAGGAACCTCATCACGGAGATGGACAAGCGCCTTTTCCCGGATCAGTTCCGCAATGATCAGGCGCTCCGGCTGGTCCGTCATCATATCATCCGGAAAATACTTGGGACCTTCAGGTAGCTGGTCTGCTATGGTCTTTTTCAGTTCTTCAAGTCCATCTCCTGTCATGGCAGAAATCGGTATGACAGCTTTGAAAGGAAGGTCGGAAAAACCTGAAATCGTCTGAAGAAGGTTTTCTTTCGGGATAAGATCAATTTTATTCAGCACAAGAATGGCAGGGACCTTTTTTCCGGACATTTCTTCAGCGATTTGCCTGTCATGCTTGCCGATCTGTGTGCTGTCAAGCATGACCAGGATGCAGTCCATACCATCCATTGCGTCACGGACGGATTGCATCATATAATTGCCCAGCTTGTTACGGGGGGTATGGATACCTGGTGTATCCAGGAACACCATTTGCCAGTCTTCAGCTGTCACAACACCCATGATCCGGTTGCGTGTTGTCTGCGGCTTGCTGGAAACAATGGCTATTTTCTCTCCTACCAGACTGTTGAGAAGCGTTGATTTGCCAACATTGGGGCGGCCTACAATGGTTACAAAACCTGAACGAAATTTTGACATGCATGACTCCTTATTATGGTTCTGTTATTCTCGAAAGCCCGAGAGAAGATAAGACACACTCTTCAGTATAACGCATCTTCTTTTTATCATCTTCCTGAATATGGTCATATCCCATCAGATGACATAAGCCGTGGACAAGAAGATACGCAAATTCACGCTCCGGGCTGTGCCCATATGCGGAAGCCTGTTCGAGCGCATGCGGGACAGAAATGATCAGATCGCCCAGCATACAGGCATTGTACTCGTCATCATAGGCATCTTCCAGTCGTGCAGGACATTCCCCGGCTGTTTTTCCGGAAGGATAATTGATCAATGGGAAAGAAAGCACATCTGTCGACTGGTCCAGATGACGGTAATTTTTATTGTAGCTCTGGATCGTTTCGTCATCACAAAGCAGAATATGGACAGCACAGGGCAATCTGATCCCTTCCTGTCTGACTGATGCATCCGCTGCTTCCTGTGCTAAACGGAGCAGCCCTTCCGGAATATCAGTCTGTGTTTCGAATTCGATCGTCATGATTTCGCTTCAGCTTCTTCCTTCCCATCGTTCTCTACCGGCTTTGTGCGCATGGGAACTTTTGTTTTGGGATATTCAATACGTTCATGGAACACACCGTT
>CAMNGW010000224.1 GCA_946538615.1 uncultured Clostridia bacterium | reverse complement strand
TAGGTTTGATTGAGTTGATAAAAAGTTTCATTCAGACTGTCCATAGTCAAAGGCTTTCCTGCCTGGGCCATATCGTGCACGGATTTTTCAAATTCAGCAAACATGGTTTGCCTGAAGCATGTTGTCCGGAACTGTTCAAGGAAGTGGTTGAGCAGAAATGCCTGGGCTTTTGGATCTGTATAACGGGTAAGAAGGTAACGCATCATGACAGCTTCGTTGCAGGTGCTTGCTACTTCAGCGACAAACAGACTGTAGTCCCGCTTTGGTGAAGGCTGTGAAGTATTGCTGAAATAGGAATGCATACTGTGTCCCAGCTCATGGGCAATCGTAAAAGCGGAGTCAAGGTTATCGTTGTGATTGAGAAGCACATAAGGATGGACATCAGCAAGACTGCCTGAAGAAAATGCACCACTGGATTTATTCTCAGAAGGGAAGACATCAATCCAACCACCGTCGCGTGCTTTCCGGAGCAGATCAAGGTAGTCTTCACCCATGGGCTTAAGGCCTTCCAGCACCAGATTGAAGGACTCCTCATAGGAGAGCGGCATGCTGTAATTCTCCACCATGGGTGCGTACAGATCATACATATGCAATTCGTCGAGTCCCATGATCCGCTTGCGCAGGTTCAGATAACGGTGGAGAATGGGCAGCGATTCATGCATGACGGTAATCAGGTTATCATATACAATCTCCGGGATTTCCAGCGGTGCCATAGCAGCCTGTCTGGCGCTGGAGTAATGCCGTATACGTGCCAGGACGACGTTCCTCTTGACATTGGCGCCGTAAGTTGCTGCCAGGGTGTGACCTAACTTTGCGTAACCGCCAAAGATCTTATCAAAAGCATCTTTTCTGACCTGTCTGTCCGGACTTTCACGGAACATGCCATACGTTCCTTCTGTGAGAGGGAGAGTTTTTCCATTTGAAGTCACATCAGGAAATTTCAAATCAATACTGGTGAGCATGGAGAAGATGCTGTTGGGTGCCTGATGGACCTCGCCGAGGCTTGCCAGCAGAGCTTCCTGGTCTTTAGGAAGCATATGAGGCTTTTGAAGCTGGAGCTGACGGAGAAACTCGCTGTAGTCGGACATTTCCGGGTCCCCGGTGAGTAAGACCAGGTCAGACTCATCAAGCTCAAGCAGTTCTGGGGTCAGGAAGGCAGTAACGGTCTCGAATTTAACATAGAGCTGAATGGCGCGGTCCGACATAACCTGAGCCTGGGTGTCTCCATTGTCTGCTTCCTTGGCAAGGTATGCATACTCATAGACTGGCATCAGCCGGTCGCCAAAGGCGAAAAAAGTCTGAATGGCCTCTTTTCCTTTTTCTTTCAGACATCCGGAATAGAGGGAAAAACTGTCCAGGTCGTTGTCAAGGGAAGCATAAGCCTTCTCCCAGGCATCCTGAGTTTTGAAAATATGGGTCAGGTCCCATTTATATTTTGCGTCAATCTCATGGCGCTTTTGAATACCCATGGGCATGAAACCTCCTCATTTTTTGCTGTATGTCAGTGCTTTCACTACGGAAGGTGCGTCAGAGCCGGAAGGATAAAAGGCAACAGAAGTATCATGAAGGACAATTGTGCCAGTTGATCCTTTCACTTGTTTTGCCCCGAGCAGCAAGCGGAGAATATTTTCATTTATGACCGGTCCTCCGCCCCGTGTCAGGCAGTCTTTCCAGAGTGTAAAATAACAGGTTTTTCCATGGTTTTCGCAGGAAAATGCCCGGTCTGACTCATAAATAGCACCTGATTTGCAAAGCGGACATTGCAATTCTTTGAGTTTTTTCCGCGAGAAGCCTTTACTTTTTCCTCGCCCCCATCTTGTATCTTCCGGGAATTCAGCCTGGGCAGAGGTGTTCTGGGCATACTGGACCAAAAAAACAGAAAATTTGCGGATACTGTCCATAAAAGCTTTAGCGTCCTGTTTCCCATCAGTGATTCGGTCCAGGGCAAGCTCCCATTTGCCTGTTGTCTCAGCTGAGGCAATTTCATCAGGCATGAGATGGATCAGCTGGACACCCTTGTCAGTGGCAAGCAGCGTTTTTCCTTTGCGCTCTGCATATCCTACTTTGATAAGCCTTTCCAGGATGGCAGCCCTTGTCGCAGGTGTCCCTATTCCAGAACCTTTCATCTGTCTTACGATTTCTTCGTCATCGGACTCTTTTCCGGCATTTTCCATTGCAGACAGCAGAGAGGCATCAGTGTGCTGCGCAGGCGGTTTTGTGACATCCTCCTTGACGGCAGCGCTTTTGATCTGACGGGTTTCTCCCTGTTGTAAAGGAGGAAGGGCCATTTCTTCTTCCGCATCATCTTTTTTGCTTTTGCGGTTCTTAGGAGGATTTTCCAGAGGCGGTACGGCTTTCCAGCCTTCCTGGGTCGTCACACGGCCTGTTGACCGGAAAGTTTCATTTTCGCACGATGCAATGACACGGGTCGCATCGTATTCGTAGGCAGGATAGAAAGATGCAATCATGCGCCGCGCCACCAGATCATAGAGCTGCCTTTCATCTTGGGAAAGCTTGCTCAGATCAATCTTTTTCGGGGTAGGGATCAGCGCATGGTGATCTGTTACCTTGCTTGCATCAATTGTGCGTTTGGTTACAGGGATGTGACCGTCCGGCATGGCACCTGCAATAAAGGCCGACATGCTATCGGGCAGGTATTTCATGGTCTGCTCAACTTTGGGTATCATATCCGGCGGGAGATACCGTGAGTCAGTACGTGGATACGTTAGTGCTTTATGCGTTTCATACAGGCTCTGAGCAAGTTTCAGCGTTTTATCGGCGGTAAAGCCGAGCATGCGGTTCGCATCGCGCTGAAGGCTGGTCAGATCATATAACTGAGGGGGAAGGTCCCTTTTATGAGTTGTTTCACACGTGGTAATGACAGCTGTTTTGCCGCGCACTTGAGCCGCTATACGTTCAGCCTCGGCTTTGTCTTTGATGTGTGTGTCAGCTTCCTGACCTTCTTTGAACCAGATGCCCTTGAAATCACCGTAATCCACGGTGACGGTGCAAAAGCCCTCAGGTTTGAAATTTTCGATCTCTTCCCGTCTCCTGACCAGGATAGCAAGGGTAGGCGTCTGTACACGTCCGACAGAAAGCAGAGCTTTATAGCGCAGAGTAAAGGCCCGGCTGGCATTCATGCCGACGAGCCAGTCTGCTTCAGAGCGGCATCTGGCGGAAGCATACAGGCCATCGTAGTCCGTTCCCGGACGGATATGGGCAAATCCTTCCTTGATGGCTTCATCAGTCATGGAATTGATCCAGAGTCTTGAGAAAGGTTTTTTGCAGCCGGTTTTCTCATAAATGTAACGGAAAATCAATTCACCTTCACGGCCGGCATCGGTAGCGCAGATGAGACTGTCCGTGTTTGTATCGTTAATGAGATCTTTTACAATTTTATATTGATCCCTGGAGGAGGAAATGACCTTGAGCGGAATGTTCTCAGGGAGAATAGGAAGAGTATCAGTTGACCATTTTTTGTATTTTGCATCCATTTCATCCGGTTCCTGCAGAGTAACCAGATGGCCAACAGCCCAGGTAACAGTATATCCATTGCCTGTAAGGTATCCCTGTCCGCGCTGGGTACAGCCAAGCACACGGGCAATATCGCGCCCGACACTTGGCTTTTCAGCGAGCACTATGATCTGACCCATGAAGCACCGCCTTTACAGAGAATAGATGTATTGTAACACTTTACTGAGGGGGTATCAAGGTTGCGCATCCACTCCGGGTATGCTAAGATGCATAGGGTTTTTACCCTAAGAAAATAAAGAGGTTTCATATATGACATTAAAAGACCTGGCTGCTGTAAAACGCCGTTTGAATCCCCAGAAACGCAATCCGAGTATGATCCGCGGATGTTATATTGATGCAAAAGGGGAGATCCTCACCACGTTCCGGAAAAGTGTGGTGCAGATTCCCAGTGAAGAACTCGAGAAGTATCTGACCATTTTCCGCAAGTCGCTTTCAGGGACGTACGGACAACAACTGCTGCCCATTACCTTCACAACGGAACAGGTGCAGGGCGATGAGGCTTATTTGGGTCTTATGGCACTGTGCCGCAGCGAACTGGAGGATGAATCTGCAGCTGATACCATTTATCAGCGGATTGTCGCATGGCTGATGAAGGAAAAAGGAGGGGCCACGCAGTCTGTTGAGGAGATGCAGAAGGCCCAGAATTATCTGATTCTTCTTATGTATGATTCTTTTGACGTAGGATATAAACATCCCGACGGCGAAGAAGAAATGGCAATGTCTGACAGCATTTTCAATTATGTGATGTGCGCTGTTGTTCCTGTTCAGCAGGGACGTGATGCTTTGAGCTATTTTGAAAATGAAGCGAATTTCCATGTCAGTCCTGCCACATGGAACGTGGGTATGCCTGAACTTGGTTTCATGTTCCCTGCTTTTGAACAGGGCGCTGCCGATATTTCTGAGGCGTTGTTTTATACACGGGACGCGGGCAATATCCATGAGGATTTTATCGCTAACGTTTTTCATTCAGAGATTCAGATGAATGCTGATGAACAGAAGGAGACGGTTTGCGCCGTCCTGCAGAGCACGCTCAAGGAAGAGTGCAGCATGGACCTTGTTCAGGCTGTGAATGAAAAAGTCTCAGAAATGATTTCTGAGCAAAAAGAGGACAAATCTGCGGAACCACTGCAGCTTTCAGGACATGATGTGGCGAAAGTCCTTGAGAGCGTAGGCGTATCAGAAGAAAAAGTGGAAGCGTTCAGACAGGGGTATTCGGAAGCTTTCGGAGAGAAGACAGAGATCCCGGCGGTAAACGTGATATCACAAAAAGAATTCAAAGTAGTGACGCCCTCTGTCCATATCAGGGTTGACCCCGGTCATGCAGATCTTGTGACGACGCGGGTGATTGACGGGCAGAAGTATATTATGATCCTTGCCGATGGCGAGGTTGAAGTCAATGGCATCAACATTGCCATTCAGTAAAGACGCCTGAGAGGAAAGGTGAGGCAAATGCCAAAGGCTGGTGTGATGACTTTTCTTCACAATGATAATTATGGTTCTGTCCTCCAGGCCTATGCTCTCCAGAAGGCTGTTACAGGCTTGCACCTGGAATGTGAGCATATTGATTATCAGCCTTCAGCCAAGGAAAAAATCAAAAATATGGTGCATTGCGGAAACTCGCCCTTACTGATTCTGGATGGCATGAGAAAGCGGAGCGAAGCAGGTGCTGTCGCACGGAATGAACTTATGACAGCTTTCCGCAGGAAATATCTGAAGCTCTCCGAGCCGTGCCGTGACCATGCATCGCTTGAAAAAACCGGGAAGGATTACGATGTTCTGATTGCCGGCTCCGACCAGATCTGGTCGCCTGTATGGCTGAATCCTGCGTATTTCCTGGATTTTGTCTATGATAAACCGAAGATCGGATATGCATGTTCCCTTGGAGTCAAAACAATGCCCCAAAAGAAAAAAGCTGCCATCATGGCAGAAAATCTCAAACATTTCCAGGCTGTTTCTGTGCGCGAAGATGAGGGTGCGGATATCATTGAGTCCATAACAGGCAAGCGCCCTCAGGTGCTTGCTGACCCGGTCCTGCTCCTGACGGCGCAGCAGTGGTACGATATTGCTGACAAACAGGTGGATGCCCGCGGCAGACTGGTATGTTATATGATCGGTACAAATCCGGTTTACTGGGAACGCGTCAAGCGCACAGCTGAGGTACTTGAACTTTCACCGCTTATCATCCCCATGACTGACGAGTGCCGGGCCCAGGGGATGGAAGTGATGGAAAATGTCAGTCCTGAAATGTTCCTCTCGCTCTTTGCCACAGCTTCATACGTCATGACGGATTCTTTTCATGGCGCTATGTTTGCCACCATTTTTTCCAGACAGCACACTGTGCTCAGACGATATTCGGATGATGATGCCCAGAGCAAGAACAGCCGCATTGACCAGGTACAGCGCACACTGGGATATATCAGTCTTGATGCCTGCAGACCAGACAACTGGACCGCACAGCTGATTGCCGGACTGCGCAAAGACGGCCTGGAATGGCTTGAGATTGGTTTCAGTCT
>CAMNGW010000223.1 GCA_946538615.1 uncultured Clostridia bacterium | reverse complement strand
CTTCCGATCTAGGCGTCAACCAGTTTACAGCCGCGGACACGTTTGCCTCACCGCAGGCTGTCCTGACCAATTCATCGGGCGCTTACGGCGTTACGATCTCAGAACACGTGATCATGGTGATCCTCGAAGTGCTGCGCCGTCAGATGGATTATACGGCCATTGTGGAAAGACGGTCATGGCAGCGGGACCTCCCTGTCAGGTCGATCCTCGGGAGCCGCATTACGCTGCTTGGAACAGGCGATATCGGAAAAGAAACGGCTGTCCGTCTGCGCAGCTTCCGGCCTTTGTGGATCTGCGGCGTCAACCGGAGCGGTCAGAACCCGGATGGACTGTTTGACCGGGTCATATGTGAGGACGGGCTGGAAGAGGTCCTGCCGCAAAGCGACATTATTGTCGTATCCCTGCCGGGCACAAAAGAAACGTATCACATGCTGGACGCGTCCCGTCTCGCCCTCCTTCCGGAAAAGGCGCTTGTTGTGAATGTGGGGCGCGGCAGCGTGATTGATCAGAAGGCCCTGGAAGCCGAACTGCGGTCGGAAAGGCTGTATGCGGCGCTGGATGTGTTTGAAACGGAACCGCTGCCGCAGCAGGACGCGCTCTGGACGTGTCCGAATCTGCTCATGGCCCCGCATGTGGCGGGGAACATGACACTGCCCTATACACGGGAGCGCATTGTGTCGCTGTTCCTGGAAGATTTTGAAAGGTACTGTGACGGAAAGCCGCTCAGGCGCCAGGTGGACCTTCGGCGAGGGTACTGACGGCCAATCGTCCGGTGAGCGGTCAGGACACGGCGTACTTTGAATGAGAAAGCAGCTTCAGACGGAAAAAGCCTGCCAGAGTCCGGCAGGCTTTTGTGATGGGCTTATTTCTGCTGAGGGGAGAAAGTCACCATGGATTCGAACTGGAAATTGGGGTCCCCTCTGTCGCGGGTCGACTGTTCGAGGATGTACCGGTCCGGAGTGAGCATCATGGAAGAAGTCTCATGGTTGACCTGGAAGGTTACAGGGGAGGAGAAGTCGACCATCTTTTCATTGAGCAGGATGCTGAACTGGCCATTGACTTCCTGTGCATCAATGGTGACGGTATTGGCGGCGCGGTCAAAGGAAGCGAAAATGAGGCCCTGGTCCGTGGAATAAGGTGCGGACAGATAATAGAAGGCTTCTGTTTCCCTGCTGGGCGCACGTGTCGTGAGGTCCCAGATGAGGCTTGGCGGCAGAGGGTCCCGGGTGAAATTGTCCATATAATCCGGCGGGAAGCAGTCTACGTCCTCATGGTCCCGTATGCCTTCATTGAGCCAGGCAGCAGGGTCTTTCATCACAGGGATCGGTGTGCGGAAGGAATCGCCGAAGTTGTGTCCTGCATCGTAATGGATGAGGGTGCGGTGCTGGAAGTTGCCATAGGTATCCTGCAGCTTGTCAAGGAGGATGCCGTACTCTGCTGTCACCGTGTGGCGGTTGTACGCCGTGTCAAATTCACCGGCCTGCAGCTGAATGGGGAGATTGTAAAGGTTATAGACGGGAATGCTGTTGGGATGGCCGGAACTCATGTTGACCGCCGCAAAACGGTCAGGCATCCGGCACGACACGCCGTAAACCCCGTCCCCGCCGGCGGAAAAGCCCTCAAGATATACACGGTTCGGGTTCACATAGTATGTGAGAATCATATAGCGGATCAGCCGGTCATAGAGGGGGTAGGATTCAGGGTTGAAATGGGTGTCCCAGGTATCGCGCACCCCGCGTGGACAGACATAGACGCCGCATTCAAGGTCTTCGCTGTAATACTCCGACATATGGTTCCATTGTGAGTCATTTTTGTCCGGCGTATCGCTGCTGCCGCCGCCGTGAAGGGCGATATAGAGAGGGTAACCGCCCTCAGGCATGTCACCGATTGTATCAATGGTGAAGCGCATGGTGACATCACCAAGAGACAGAGCGCATGCGTCAAGTTCACTTTTGATCTGTCCGTCATCGAACACGCTCTGTTCGTAACTGTCCCAGGCAAGCTGTCTTGCCTGGGCAAGATCGTCAAGCGGGAGCGGATCGCGCAGTTCGGGAACTTCAGCTGAGAAAGAATTTTCAGCGCAAGCAGGAGCGCATACCAGACAGAGAAGGCAGAGCATGGACCGCAGACGTCGTTTGATCATGAAAATCCTCCTTCCTGATCAGGATGTATACCACAGGTTTTTTGTGCTTTTCCGGAGCAGTGCGTGTACACAGCCCGGCTGCTGAGTTTCTTTTATGTATCATAGCATAACAATCTGCTTACCACAAGGAACAGAAGACGGGCGTGCTTTGAATGGTCCGTAAAAAAGGCAGAGGACGGGACAGGAAATTCCTGACCTGTGCGAGCAGCAGAAAACAGGTCCTGCGAAAAATCACATATCATAAAGAAAAAAGGCAAATAACAGAATTTCAGGATGTTATTTGCAGAAATCTGGTTCCGTCTGTGAAAGCTGGGGTGCACCCGGTAAAAAGCCAGCAGTATTTGATATTGACTTTCTTTGACTTTGGAGTATACTTTAATCACCGTCCAGAGAGAAGGACGGAAGGGCTGCGGCTTCAGGAACACAGTCCGTTATGTAACCCTGCAACGCGATGGCGCTTAGGGAAATGCGATTGGAGGTTTGCATATGTATCCTGTATTATTTGGCGAGAACCTTATGGACATGTTTGATGATATGGACGCTTTTGAGCGCCGGATGCTTCATGATTTCGGCCGTCCGGAGCACGTACTGTACGGCAAGAATGCCGCACACATGATGCAGACAGATGTCCAGGAAACCGATGAAGGCTATGAGCTCGACGTGAATATGCCGGGACTTGACAAAGACGAGATCCAGCTTGATCTGAACAATGGCTATCTGACCATTACGGCCAGCAAGAACCTTGAAAAGAACCATGAAAAGAAAGGCAGGGTGATCCGTCAGGAAAGGTACGCGGGCACTATGCAGCGCAGCTTTTATGTGGGCGGCCAGATCAGGGAAGAGGACATCAGGGCGAAGTATGAGAATGGTGTCCTGCACCTTACTGTACCCAAGAAAGAAACGCCTGCAGTCCCTGAAAAACGGGTCATTGCCATTGAAGGATAAACAGAAGGAACAAAGGGCAGATGGCTCTGCCCTTTCACATGAGAAAACCGGGAACCTGAGTCAGTCAGGCTCCCGGTTTTTTGGCGTGCCGGATCAGACCGACAGCACAGGCGTGCCATCGGGGCGGAAGACGGAAACCGTGTCTGAACAGTCACTGCCCGTATAGGTCCAGCTTTCTCCCGGGGCCAGGTCCGGCACAGCAACGCTGCCCCCGGACGTTTTCAGAAGGTAGCCTGAGACGGTATAGGAGGGCAGGTCACTGCGGCACTGAAAAACAAGACTGTTTTCTGTGCGCGTGACCTCAAGCGGGGCATACGCTTTGCGCACTGTAAAATACGAAGGCTTTGGGCGGCCAAGCATGTCCGCGGATCCATGGACCCGGCGCCTCATTTTGCCATTGCCTTCCTCGCCCATATGGGTACGGTAGTCGTTCAGACAGAAGTAAATGGTTCCGGCAATGGCCGGAATTCTCCGGTAGGAGGCCATTTTCTCAAGGAAGATGGCTTCACGGCGCGGGTCGCCGCCCGGAAAAGCGGGTTCGCAGAGGCCGTATTCGGAGGGGACCAGAACGCGGCCGGGATGCGCATCCGTCAGGCTGTGCCATGCGCTTTCCTGTTCAAAGCCTTCGTGCCATGTGCCGATGTAGTCGTTGATCATCAGCACATCACCTTCACAGGTCCCGTCCTGACGGGGGCACTGGAAAGCCGTGTTTGTGACGTAGTTTGAAAGCCTGTCCGGGTCCAGTGCATGGGCGAGGGCCACGGCCCTGCGGATGTAGTGCTGTACGGGCCAGGTCTGGGCCGACAGTTCGTTCCCCACGCCCCAGGAGATGATGGAGGGGTGGTGGCGATGGGCGTGGATCATCTCTGTGAGCTGCAAAGAGACAGCAGGCCACAGGGCGTCCGGATCGCCCTCGGGCTGTTTGCCCCAGAAAGGGATTTCCTCCTGGACCAGGATACCGTGACGGTCGCAGTAATCGTAGACCGCATCATCCTGCTGCCAGTGGAAGCGCGTGAGGACGCTGTTGCTTTCTTTGAGCAGGCACAGCATCTTCTCCAGGTTCTCCCTGGGCTCCGCCATGCCGAAGGAGGGATCGGAACCGGGCATCCACTCCATGCCGGGGAGGCGCACGGCCTCGCCGTTGAAGAACCACGTTTCCCCCTGCACTCGGAGCTGACGGAACCCTATGACGTGCCTGGAGGTATCAGAAAGGCTCCCGTTTTCAGTGTACACGCGAAGAACCAGGGTGTAGAGCTCCGGGCGGTCAAAATGCCAGTACACCACGTCATCCAGGAGGAAAGGTACAAGCTCGGCATCGCCCGTGCCGCTGAGCGTCCCGGAGATGACAGCCGTCTCCTTAAGCGGGGTCACGCTGTCATCGGCGCCCCGGTAAAGCGCCCAGGAGATGGTACACGGACAGGGACCGGCCCAGACGCGGAAGCCGAAAAAAGCGGCTCCGCATGTCTGGCGCCTGCCCATGCAGGGGATTTCAGGACGTGCCGTGATCCGGACGTCCCGGATGGCAGCCGGGCCGGTCCTGCACAGTTCCACAGGACGGATCAGGCCGCCGTCATTGGCCCAGTCAAAACTTCTGTCATAGGGGAGGGCTTCATGGGAGAAGCTGTTGTCCACGCACACCACAATTTCTGTCTGCCTGTTTTCCGTCATGTACGGCGTGATTTCCACCTCAAAAGGGGTGTAGCCTGACCCGAAGTGGGTGAGGACTGTCTGGCAGCCGGCCATGACCGTGGTGTCCCTGTAGGCGCCGCGGAACCTCAGAAAGGCGCGTTCGCCGGCAGAGCAGGTGCCTGCGGGCAGCTCAAGACGGTACCATCCTTTTCCTGTATATGTTTCATGTCCCGCCTCAATGTTCCATGTATGGGGCACGTGCACCGGGCGGGCCGCGCTGAGGCAGTCCTGCGTATCGCCGGTGGCGAACATCCACTGTGTAAGGAAAGATCTGTGAAGAGCCATGTGCGCCTCCTTTATTCTCCGATTGCCTTAAGGCCCTTGTGGCCAAGGGACATCAGGCGGCGGCAGTAGTCATCGCTGCGTTTTTGGATATCGTCCTGATAGACTTCGAGTTCGGGCATGGAGACGGCAAAGAAATCGTATCCGATGGTGTCAAAAAGGTGCTGCTGGCCAAAGATGATGAGCTGATGGAAGGATTTCTTCGCCATCTCATCGTTCCCGAGGGCGTGGAAAGCAAGTCCCTGCCAGTAGATATAGTCGGACGGCTGGTCGTTGTAGTACCGGACCGGTTCGGGCACTTGGGAGCCTTCTGCTGCTTTAGCGAAGCAGCTGAGGGCTTTTTCTTCCTCGCCTTTCATGCGCAGGGCCAGTCCCATCAGGTAGTACGCGTGGTGATCAGGGACATTGTCGAGCTTTCCCTCGCCGAGGTTGTCGGGGTAGGTCAGGGTGCGTTGCGCAAAGTCAAGCGCATCATCCGGGTCCCCGCTGCTCAGTGCTTCGTGGGCAAGGGCAAAGAGTGCGGTCTTGTATTCGTCAGCCACCTTGCCCTCTCCGCCTTCCCACACATGGAAGGTATAGTGCATCATCAGGTCAAGGGCTTTCCGGTGCTGACCGTCTGCATTGAGCAGGGAGACATAGGCGAGCATCAGGGCACAGCGGTCGGCTATGAGGTCAGGGTGCGCCTCAAGATGGGACAAACGCTCCTTAACCGGCCTGTCCAGACGTTTGAGGAGCTGGTCCTGTTCAAGGAGGAAGCGGCTGTTGCCGCTTTCAAGGTGCACAGCCTCGGCGATCTCCTTCTCGGCCAGCTCTTTCTGGCCATGGTTAAAGTAGGCCACAGAGAGGTTCCTGTGAGCAGGGGCAAGGGCTGGCTCCAGAGATACGGACGTCTCCCAGTGCGCAATGGCTTGGCTGTACTGCTTTTTGTCATAGAGCAGTTCGCCAAGGTAATAGTGTACCCGTGGGGCCCGGGGAAGAAGTGATGCGGCATATTCCAGGATCTGCGTTTCCG
>CAMNGW010000222.1 GCA_946538615.1 uncultured Clostridia bacterium | reverse complement strand
TGTGAGACAATGCTTAAGGATATACAGGAAATCCTCGAACAGGCCGTCGACACCCAGGAGGCGGCAGGTGTTTCTCTTCTTGCAGAGAAAAATGGAAAGACGGTTGCATATGCACAAGCGGGATATGCGGACCGCGAAAAAGCAATTCCGCTGCGCAGGGACCATATATTCCGTCTGTTCAGCCAGACAAAACCTGTTACAGCCTGTGCCGTGATGTCCCTGATTGAAAAGGGCAAGCTGGATGTCATGGATGAGGTTGTCCGCTATCTCCCGGGGTTCCGGAATCAGAAAGTCACCTTTCAGGGCACGCTGGTGGACGCTGAGCGCAACGTGACCATTCTTGACCTGCTCGGCATGGCCTCCGGCCTTGTCTATCCGGATGCAGACAGCGCCGGTCAGGCTATGGCTGAAGTTTTTATAAAAAATGAGGAGGAAATTGACAGGGGCAAAGGATTGGACACCCAGTCGTTTGCCAACAGGATCGGGCAGTGTCCCCTTGCTTTTCAGCCCGGGACAGCTTTCCGTTACGGAACGAGTGCAGATATTCTCGGTGCCGTGGTGGAAAAAGTGAGCGATATGCCTTTCTCTGAATATCTGAAGACCCGTTTTTTTGACAGACTTGGCATGAAAGACACGGCGTTTTATGTGCCGGAAGAAAAAAAGGAGAGGCTTGTGACATGCTATGAGAGAACGGACCATGGCCTTGTGCCTTACCGGGTCCATCATCTGTGCATCCGGGACTATATGACCCCTCCTCCTTTTGAATCAGGCGGTGCAGGGCTTTTTTCCACGCTTGACGATTATGCTGCCTTTGCCAGAATGCTTATGCAAAAAGGGTCCTTTGAAGGGCAGAGGCTGCTGAAAGAAAAAACGGTTGACTGGATGATCCGCTCCCAGATGGCAGATACAGGCTGGCTGTCTTTGACAGGCTACGGATATGGCAGGCTCATGCGGATCTGTACGGACCCTGGAAAAACACAGGGGATTGCAGAATACGGTGAATACGGCTGGGACGGGTGGCTGGGCACCTATTTTGCCAATTTCCCGGAGTCCGGACTGACGCTTCTTATTTACCAGAACACGAGGGATACGGGAACGGGACGCGTCACGCGCGTTGTCCGGAACCGGATCCTTTCGGAGCTTTGTGAGGTGAAGGGATGAAAAATCCAAAGACAGTCGCCGGTCTGCTGGTTCTGTCCGCACTTGTGATCATGATCGCCATATTTGGCAGCAGGGTGCTCAGACTGGTCCCGGAAGTGCAGATTGAACGCAGTCTGACCCCCACGCCGGACCCTGTTTACGGCAATGTCCTTGTCATAACACCGGATCCGTCACAGCCGACTTCCGTACCTGTCCTGAAAAAGGGTTCAAGCGGTGAATATGTGAAGACACTGCAGGCAAGGCTCCTGGAACTGGGATATGCCATCGGGGAAATCGATGGCGATTTTGGCAGCGCCACTGAAAACGCCCTGATCACGTTCCAGGCACAGAATGACCTGACACCGGATGGCGTGGCAGGGAGCGCCACATATGCCCTTCTGTTTTCCGAACGCGCGCGCCCCTATGTCCAGGCCACCGTGCAGATCACCCCGGAGCCTGTGGCGACGCCTTCCCCCTCCCCGATCCCTGAGGCAACAAAAGGGTACGAGATTCAGGGGATGCCCATTCTTGTGAACAAGGAAAATCTCCTGCCGGAGGATTATCAGCCCTACGATCTCGTTGTCCTCAACACATACTGTCCCTCTGAGGTCGTACATATCAAATACAGTGACACACTCGCCGAAAGGGAGGCCGCGGATGCCCTCCTGGATATGCTCAGGGCTGGGATCGCGGCGGGTGAGAGCAACTGGCAGATCTCCGCGGCATACCGCACCGTTGCCCAGCAGCAGCAGCTTTTTGACAGGCAGGTCAGAAAATACATGAATGAGAATAACCTATCCCGTTCAAAAGCCGTATCAGCGACCCGGAAGACAGTTGCGGACCCCGGAACAAGCGAGCACCATCTGGGACTCGCTTTTGATATCACCATTCCCGGAAAAAGCTTCGGCTCGACGGAACAGGCAAAATGGCTGGCGGAGAACTGCTGGGACTACGGGTTTATTCTCCGATACACCAAAGAAAAACAGGATATAACGGGATTCCTTGCTGAACCCTGGCACTTCCGGTACGTAGGCACTGAACACAGCCGGATCATGCGGGACGAAGATTTATGTCTTGAGGAATACCTCTCGCTTTACGCAAATCTCTCATTTGAAGATGAAACATGAACAGAAGGAAAGATCACAAGGTGCTTCCTTGTTCATCGCAGGCATGCTATAATGCCTGCGTTTCTGTCAGAAGGATTAAGTTGGTATGGAGTGAAGATCATGGATATGATGACAAGGATTGCGGAACTTTTGGAAAAACAGCTGAGTGAAGCATGGCCGGAGGCGCAGGGACTTCCCGGAGCGGCCGCGATCCGTCCATTGCTTGAGGTTCCCCCGGATCCTGCTATGGGTGATTATGCTTTTCCCTGCTTCAGGTTTGCCAAAGTGCTGCGCATGCCGCCTGTAAAGATTGCTTCCATGCTTTCAGAAAACTGGAAGTTTGAGGATACAGCCAGGGCTGAGGCAGTCAATGGCTATCTCAATTTTTTCCTGAACCGTGTGAATTTTGCGACCGAAACGCTGCATACGGTCCTTGAACAGGGAGAAAAGTATGGTTCTTCCACCATTGGCAATGGGAAAACGGTGTGCCTGGATTATTCTTCCATTAATATCGCAAAGCGCTTCCACATCGGCCACCTGTCCACGACCATGATCGGGAATTCACTCAAGAGGATCTATGATTTCCTGGGCTACCGGACGGTTGGCATCAATCACCTTGGTGACTGGGGCACGCAGTTCGGCAAGATGGTCTGTGCTTATAAAAAGTGGGGCACTGAGAGTGAAGTCGAGCAGGGCGGCGTAAGTGAACTGACAAGACTGTATGTAAAATTCCATGAGGAAGCAGAGAATCATCCTGAACTCGAAGATGAGGGACGCGCATGGTTCAAGAAAATCGAGGACGGGGATGAGGAAGCACTCAGAATTTTCAACTGGTTCAAGGAACTGACCCTGAAAGACACTGCACGCGTCTATGATCTCCTTGGAGTCAAGTTTGACAGCTATGCAGGTGAGAGCTTTTATAACGATAAGATGGACCGCGTGATTGATGAACTGCGTGAAAAGAACCTGCTGACGGTTTCCGAAGGTGCGAGCATTGTGGACCTTTCGGAGGACAAAATGCCGCCGTGCATCATCCTGAAAAAGGACGGGGCAACGTTATATGCCACACGCGATCTTGCCGCGGCCATCTATCGCCATGACACGTACGATTTTGCCAAGTGTCTGTATGTTGTGGCTTATCAGCAGGACCTGCATTTCCGGCAGATCTTCCGCGTGCTGGATAAAATGGGCTACCCCTGGGCAAAAGACTGCGTGCATGTGGCCTTCGGCATGATATCTTTTGGTGGCGAGACCTTAAGCACACGCAAAGGCACGGTTGTTTACCTGGAGGATTTACTCAACCAGGCACAGGAGAAAGCGCTGGAAATCATAGAGCAGAAGAGCCCGGGTCTGGAAAATAAGGAAACCGTGGCACGACAGGTGGGCATTGGTGCTGTGGTTTATACTGACCTGAGCAACAGCCGGATCAAGGATATTGATTTCAGATGGGAAAATGCCCTGAACTTTGACGGGGAATCCGGCCCGTATGTACAGTACACCCATGCCCGCTGCTGTTCCCTGCTGCGCAAAGCCGGGGACGATATGCCGGAAATGGACCCCAAAGCACTTGAGAATGACGAAGCGCAGGCCCTGCTGCTGCTGATCTCACGGTTCCCTGACGTGATCCTGGATGCCGCGGATAAGTATGAACCGTCTATGATCACCCGTGCTGTAACAGATATCGCTCAGGCCTATAACCGTTTCTATTATGAGCACCGTATCCTTGACGAGGATAAAGCAGGTACCGCGGCGCGTGTCGCCCTGACAAAAGCAACGCGCGATGTGATCCGGACAGGTCTTTATCTGATCGGGATCGAAGCGCCTGAAAGAATGTGAGAGGGCAAAAGAAAAAGCTGTAAGGTTACAGCTTTTTCTTTTGCCGTGAATGCATGAACATGTACTGCTGATAGAGTCCTGCGTAAGGCCCGAGAGAAGGGAAAGGGGAAATGCCATTGTACTGCGTGTCAATCACCCGCTGGATCCAGACATCTACCGGTGCGGTGTCAAGCTTGTGATAGGCAAAAAGCAGTACGCAGTTTGCCACTTTCGTGCCAACTCCCGGATAGCGCATGAGGGTGTCAGCACGGACCTGAGAAGGCAGGGGCATGCCTTCCTGTGCCACCATACAGGCGGTTTTCTGGATATAAGGTGCACGGTACCCGAGGGAACAGCTGTACAGCTCCTGCAGGGAAAGCCGGGCCAGGGCCTGCGGGGAAGGAAAAGCAAAGCCCCCGTCAAGCTCTTCCCCGCACAGTCCGCACAGCTTTTCCACGCATGCCCGGATGGCGGGAATGGATTTTCTCTGGGAGATGATAAAGGAAATCAGGGTCTCAAAGGGATCCTGCCGCAGGATTCTCAATCCCCTGCAGGACCGTGCGCATGAAAGGAGATAGGCATCCTGTGGGGGGATCTGCTCTTCGGCCTCCTGATAGGGCCCGTCTGTGTCAAAATAGTTTTTCCAGAAAGGGAGCTCTGCGTCGGGACACGCAAAATCAAAGGTATCCTGGCCCAGATGGTACAGATGAAGGGAACGTGCGCCTGCACGGACCAGAAGATGGTTCTGTTCAAGCTGGTTCATGCGGAAACACTGTCCGGATTCGGCAATAAGAAAAGGGTCAAACAAAGGCAGATGAAGAATCAGAAAAAATCCATCCTTTTTTCATTCATTTTTTCATGTTTCTGGGAATTATTTTCATGATGTGTTCTTTTTTGTTCGGAAAAAGAACAGAATAGACACATCCCAAGCCAGAAAAAACTTGCATAATGGGTTGAAAAGGCATATAATTGCATTGTGTCCGGACGGCAATGTTCGTCTTGACATACAGGAAACTGTGATCTGCAGTGGCCTTGCCTTTCCCATCTGCTTGCAAGATGAAGGTGACCGGAGCTGCAGCACCTTGACCGGCCAGGGTTCGTGAGCCCTGGCTGTTCTTTTTTCGCAATGTGCCATGATACGTACAAAGAGAACCGGCCGATCGGGCCGGTTCTTCTGTATGATCTGCCTTATTCATCGTTCTTTACACGTTTTTCGCGTTTTCTGGGGACACGCGGAAGATTGGGGTCAGCGGCCTGTTTGACAAAGGCAGAGGGACTGATCCCTACAATGTTTTTGAACTGCTTGGAAAAATGATAAGGGTCCTTCATGCCGACCTCAGCGCCTGCTTCGCGCACAGAATAATTCTGGTCGCGAAGAAGTTCCTTGGCACGTTCCATTTTGCAGTGCAGAACGTAACTCAGAGGGGGCATACCGACTTCACTGACAAAGCGCTTTCTGAAGGTTTCCATAGGTACACGGGAGATTTCAGCCATTTCGGCGAGCGAAAAATTGTCCTTGTACATACCGGCGCGCAGTGTATCAACGACTTTGGCGATTTCGTGGGACAGCATGGCATCCATGGCAACAGGCTGTCCCCATTGGCTTGCGAGCATGCCATACATGAGGTGCTGGAGCTGATAGGTAGCATTGGACGTACCGGAATGACGCACCACGACCTGTACAATCTGCTTGGCAAGGTAAGTCTGGCTGGGCAGTGCTTTCTGTTTGAGCGGCACGTGGAGAAGTGCACCCATTTTGCGCACGACCGTTGCAGATAGAGGACCTTCCAGAGCCATCCACAGGCATACAGCCTGAGATTCAATGTGCAGGGAAGCGGATACGGGACCGGCAGGCAGAATAAAGGTATCGTTTTCCACCAGGTTCAGTTCAGTATTGTTCCAGGTCAGATCCGCCTTTCCACTTTCAATACAGACCCAGACATACTGCTCGTGGGGTAAGAGTGCATAAGTACCAGATTCAAGTACGGCACTGCCAGCAGAAGAAATCCATGCTCCACTTGCTACAGTCAGACTACCTGGCTTGTGCCAGCCTTCGACAATCAG
>CAMNGW010000221.1 GCA_946538615.1 uncultured Clostridia bacterium | reverse complement strand
TAGCCTGGGGCAAAAAACAGACTACAGCTGCGAACAGGAATGCTGACCATTTCTTCTGAAATAAGCGGTGTCCCAACAGCAGACAGAAAGCACAGCAGCCTGTCAAGGACAGCACACTGGACATTCTGGAAGCGGCCAACAATCCCCTTGCTGAACTCGTCAGGAAAGAGGCCAGCTTTGTAAAAATACCGCTGAAGATCGATGCAAGATAGGGTCTGTACACATAAGAAAATCCCCACCTCAGAATGATAACCTCTGGTTCGTTTCCCGTTGGCAGGGTCCCGTGGTTAAAAACATAGTCAGAAATCAGTCTTCTGCCCTCCTCATCCGGACACGAATTGACCGGGAGCATGAGCGCACCTGCAAGACAGAAACAAAAGCAAAGAATGATCAGTCCGTATTCAGCAATGGAAAACCTTTTTTTCAATATCTCAACCCCGTTTTCCCCGGCAAAACAGACTTCTCATATGATTTTGCCGTAATCTGTTTCATCATTTTATTGATACTGTGGCGGTAAGTCAACAGAATCCTTGCCGCTGAAGTTTCCCGGAGTTGACGGCACCGGTTCGATAATGTAACATACAATCCATGAAATACTTTTATTCATTCGAAAGAGGTCTGATGAGAAAGAAATGGAAAAATGAAAGAGGCTGCCGTCAATCTGAATATCCATGGGATCACACTGCAGCTCAGGGTCTGTGGTAACCAAAGAGGTTCTGAACAGGCCGGAAAAGCGGGTCCTGCTATCATGACGCGCCGCGCAGGAATATATTCCTGACAGCTGTATGAAGGATATCTGGCGCATGGACCTATTTGAAAAATGGCCACGTCGGACCATCAATGAGAACAATGCAGGTTCCTTCCTGCATAAGATGTTTCAGATTGGTAAAGAACCAGGACAGGAATCAGCATGTATCGCCGTCGATCAAAAAATGGGATTGAAGGCTTACACAAAATAGGTGATGACGTTTCAAGAGACATCACGGGACCGAACTTGTCCCGGCTTTCATCAGATTATCAGGATACGTTCCATACTTTGCCTGACCATTACCCATGAATGCAGAGGAACCATGCTCTGACTGCGATAACTACTATGTACGGAGGCTATGATGCAAAGGATTTTCAATTTCATCCGCAACCGGATACAGAAAAAGCAAGACGGGCCTGACGAAGAACTAAAGCCCGGAACCTTGCGGTACAATATCGAAAAAATGACAGCAGTAAAAGATTTCGTGTGTATATCCGGGTGGGCATGGTCGACCCTGCAATCCCCGGAAGAACTGCGGAATACTCAGATGCATTTTACATTGACAGACGCGGAAGGGAAAAATGTAGCGTACAAGAGACGAAACCAATCACGTCCCGATGTCGCAAAAGTACTGTACGACAAAGATCTGGGAATTGAAGCCGGCTTCCACATCCTTTTTCTCTCATCCGGGAAGTTCCCATACAGGCTGACACTTCAGGATGATGCTATGAAGGCAGAAACAGTCATTCCAGTTCTTCAGAGCTGTGAGACGACGGAGCCGGGGACAACTGGAATAGATTACGAAACCTGGTGGAACGGGACCGATACACTGCGCTACAATATCGAAAGTGTAACAGCTGACAGCGATCTTGTGTGTATTTCAGGTTGGGCATGGTCGACCCTGCAATCCCCGGAGGAGCTGAGGAACAGTCAAATCCGTTTTGCTGTGACAGACGCGGACGGGCAGAACATTCCGTATGGAAAACAGATTCATTCACGTCACGATGTCGCAGTTGCGCTCTATGACAAAGATCTGAATATTGAAGCCGGTTTCCACATCTTTTTTCTCTCGTCCGGGAAGCTTCCCTACAGGCTGATTCTACAGGATGATGCCATGAAAGCAGACATAGAAATTGCTGACCTTCAGAAAAACAGTGGTCCCCTGGATCCTTGGATAGTTGGTTTTGACTACGAAACCTGGTGGAAAGCACACAGCATCACAGCATCTGAGCTCCAGCAGCAGCGGGAGTCTTCCGCTCATGGCGGTCCCCTGATTTCTGTGCTTGTGCCCATTTACCATACACCAGAGGTTTTTCTGCGTGAAATGATTGCGTCTGTTCAGGCTCAAAGCTATCCAAATTGGGAACTGTGCCTGGCTGATGGCAGTGAGGAGGACCCGGTACCCGGAAACATCATCAGGAGCATGGCACTGGAAGATGCACGCATCCGCTATCTGCATCTGGAGAAGAATCTAGGTATATCTGGCAATTCCAATGCATCTCTCGGCATGGCAAATGGTGAATGGATCGCCCTGCTGGACCACGATGACCTGCTCGAGCCCAATGCCTTATGGGAGGCAATCCAGGCCATGAAGGATCCATTGGTTGACGCTATCTATTCCGATGAAGACAAAATCGACCGGAACGGAGAACACCCCGACTCTCCGAATTTTAAGCCGGATTATAATGAGGATTATCTTCTCTCATGCAACTATATCGCCCATTTGTTCCTGACGCGCACAAAGATCGCGAGGGCCGTTCAGGGTTTTCACAGCGAATTTGACGGTTCACAGGACCATGATCTGATATTAAGATGCACAGAAAAGGCCCGAAAGATTGTTCATATCCCCAAAGTGTTGTACCATTGGCGCATGCATCCTGCTTCGACCTCTGTAAACACTGAAAGCAAAACTTATTGCTTTGATGCCGGCAAACGGGCCATTGAAGCTTTTCTCCATCGCCATCATCTTCAGGCTGAAGTTGCCATGCTTGAACATCTGGGCTGGTACCGGGTCACATATTTCTCATCGCTGACCCCAAAAATCTCGATTCTGATTCCAAGCAGAGATAAGACGCACCTTCTGAAGACATGTCTCAATTCCATTTTCCAGCATACAGCCTATCCCAATTTTGAAATCTGCATTCTTGATCATGGCAGCGTTGAAGATGAAACATTTGCGTACTATCAAAGCCTGGCATCATCACCTGTTCCTGTACGTATTCTGTCATGGAAAAAAGAAGGGAATGTTTCAGCAATGCACAACTGGGCTGTCAAGCAGTGTGATGGCGAGCTGCTGCTTTTTCTGAGCGGCGGCACGGAAGTCATCACATCCAGCTGGCTGGAGCATATGTGTGCCGATTGTATGCGGGAGGGGACATCTGCTGTCGGTGCCAAGCTTCTGCATGATGACAGCACCATAGCACATGCAGGATTCATCACAGGTCTTGGCGGTATTGCAGGGTCTCCCTATGTGAATTATCCGGACGGAGCATTGGGGTTTTTGGGCACTGCTATGGTTAAGCGTGATGTGAGCGCCGTCAGTGCTGCGTGCATGATGGTCCGCCGGGAAATCTGGGAAAAGGTGCAGGGCATGGATGAACAGCTGGCCCTTGCTTATCATGATATCGATTTCTGCCTGAAAATCCGGCAGCATGGTGGCTGCATTCTGTTTGATCCGGATGTGCGCCTCTTTCATCATGCTTCTGGAACACATAGCGGGGAAGGGATGCCTGAGCAGCAGGAACGGTTAAAAGCCGAGACCGCTTATATGCAGCAGAAGTGGTCTGGTGTCCTTTCTGAGGGGGATCCGTATTATTCTCCAAACTTTTCTTATACTCACGCTTATCGTCTGAACACTTTCAAATAAGTGGATCAGTGAAATCCGGGCCTTATATTGCTGACACTTCTGCAAGAAGCAGCTGTTTTACAGTATTTTTGTACTGTACACTCCCATCTTTCAGGTGGGAGTGCTTTTGTTTTTTGCGCTTATATTCTCTTGACCGGATGTATATCTGTACCACTGTCACATGCCTTTTTATAGAAGCATCTCCTCATGCCTGTTTGGCAGGTTTCACAGATTAAGGCCGCTGAGATATTACACTCAGCGGCTCTGGATAGAATCCGTACCATTTTGTCACATATAACGAGCCGGTAATCCATGTTGCCGGCTCCGGCAGACCCCACGAAAGAATGGACAGAAAACGGAAAAAGATGGAGAAGGCTTAATATAGAAGGGGTTCAGAATACTGCATACTTGGACGAATGAGGAACCGGTGATTCATGGATATTCCAGTTCATAAATCCGGTAGCTTACATCCGGATCTGCAAACACCTTGTTAAAACGGATCTTATCATTGCTCAGTTCTGTCAGTTCCTGTTTGGAAAGAATAAAGGCAGCACCGGTTTTCTGAATGTCCCCGATGTTCAGATTGATACGGACATAGTCGGTGTACAGAAGCTGCACGGATGAGGGATCATCTGTAAGACAGATTTCACAATGGGCGTACCGGTTATACACATCTGCATATTTCCCTTCAGGGTCCAGCACGGCCCATAACTCAGATTGGGGATAAGTTTGCGTTGTATTGATTGTGCTTGCCCCGAATATGGGCGGATAATTCCCGACTGGCCAGTGTTCTGAAACCACGAGCCATTTGCCGTCGCTGCGGGAAGAGACTTCCGCTATAGCCCTGCCGACCTTATTTTCATACAGGATGCCGGTCCCTGTTCGGACAGGGTTCACCGTCGCACCGATAGCGAGGGAGAGGATCAGGGAAGCAATGAAAAGTACTTTTGGATGGAGACAGGCAGAAATAAACATGACAGCAGTAACAGCGATGCAGATCCAGTACATGGGATTTGTGTAATAGGAAGTGTAAAGCATACGGCGGGACCAGTAAACCATCGCTGCCGCCGTGATACAGGCAGCACAGCAAACAGCTGCCCTGTGGGCACCTTTTATCTTCCCTGTAAGCTGCGCTGAGGAGCGGATGAACAGCAGCAGATTGGTATAGGAAACTGCAGCCAGCGTCCTGTATGGGGGAGAAGTGCTGAGTAAAGTGATTTTTGAAAGAAGAGCAGGAAAGCCAAGAACAGTATAGCAGCCTAAAAAAACATTTACGGAGACAAGAACAAGGGACAGAGAATCTGTATTTTCCCGTCTGTGTAAGAAATACAGGAAGAAAAGTAGCCCCAAAGGTGAAAAATCATAGAACAGCGCCATTTCACAGACGTTGCCCGGCACCTCTTCATCGGTAAAGGGCAGAAAAATGTTGCCGATATACTGGAACAGCCTGTCGATGCCCATTCCACCCGTCTCAAGTCTCTGTCCGGGGTAAGCTGAATGCATGACAGCCTGTATCGTACCCCAGGAGCGGAAGATGACGGCACCCAGGCAGAAGACAAGCAGAAGGAATGCGCATGCAAGAATCGGGACATCCTTTTTCCAGGAAAAGGAGAAAGAGCTGAAATTCCTGAAGATGGTCCATATGGCAAGAGAAGCAAAAACATAAAAGAATGGAACCTGCCATGCGGGATAGAGAACCAGGGCGTAGGCACCGCAAAGCAGGAACAGGCCTGCTGCGCATGCTGCACGCTTCAGGTACTTTTGCGACATCATATACTGTCTGATACAAAGGACGATGCCTTGTCCATAGATGAGCATATCGGGAAAGGCATTGACGCTGAACCACCACTGTACAACCGGTGCAAAACATGTCAGAAAAGCATAAGCAAGCGAAAGGAGCCGCTTCCTGCCGGTGAGGAACATCCCAAACTCGAAGGATACCAGCAGCAGGGCAAGCATTTTCCCCGTCCAGTAGAAAGCCAAGCCCCTGGCAGGCCTAAAAAACAGATAGCCAATCTGAAAAGGGCGAAAGATCATGGACCAGTCTTTCACCGGCTGTCCATACACCATGAAAACATCCGTATCCGTGCCGCGGAAAAGGTCATTCGTCCTTTGGAAATCATTATGGTATTGGGAAAGCGCCATAGGGCTAAAGACTGCCCATTCGTCGGAACGGATGGGCCTGTTCTGTCCCATGAGGATACCGGTATCCTTAACTGAAGCATCCGGGACATACAGGTCCCACATGCCAATCGAGGACCCGTTTATTTCAAACACGATACAAAGTACAAAGACTATCAGACAGAGCTGACATCTGTACCTGTAGAGACAGTCCGTAAATTTTTTCCATCTCACCATCATTCTTTTTGCTCCTTATACTTAAAGCCTCCGCCTTCATGGTTCAGGTTCGGATTGTAGTAGGGATCGCCATCTTTCAGTTCTTTCCACCATTTTTTTCTGAAAAGAGCTGCTTCTCGCACCGAACGTTCATGCGCCTTGAGCATATCCTCCGTACCACGGCTCTTGCTTTCGAAGTGGTAAAGCTCTGCAAAAGGTG
>CAMNGW010000220.1 GCA_946538615.1 uncultured Clostridia bacterium | reverse complement strand
AATGAAATGATGGGCGTCTGCAGAAAGATGTCTGACCGGGAAGGTGCGTATGCAAGTCTGGACCGAACTCTTGCCCTGCTGGAAAGACCTGAGCTGAAAGAGGGCACGGGTGCCGGAACCGCTTATGTGAATGCCGGGACGGTCTGTACGGCGTTCCATGACCCGGAAAAAGGAATGGTCTTCTTTGAAAAGGCGAGGGACCTGTACGAAAAGAACCTGAAGGAAGATGACGGGCGTCTGGGCGGTCTGTACAACAATATGGGACAGGCGCTCAGTGAACTTAATCGTTTCAGTGAAGCTTTCCTGTATTTTGGACGGGCACTTGATATCATGAGCAGGAACAGCAGACCGCTTGAGGAAGCGATCACCTATGTCAACATGGCCCAGGCAGCAGAAGCACAATGGGGCATGGAAGATGGAGAGGAGCAAATCAGCACGTACCTTCAGGAAGCTGAAAAGCGGCTTGTGCATCCCCAGCTGCCAAGGGATGGATATTATGCTTTTGTGTGCGAAAAATGCGCGGATGCCTTTGCTTACTATGGATGGTTCGGAACCAGCAGCTTGCTCAGAGAGCGTGCAGAGCATATTGATACAGGAGAGTCGTAACATGACAGGAATGGAGCTTGCCAGAAAGTATTATGAAGCGTTCGGGAAACCTATGCTGGAGGAGTCATTTCCCCAGCTGCTGCCCTATCTGGCTGTCGGTCTGTTCGGGGAAGGATCCGAATGCCTTGGCTATGACGACGGGATCTCGGAAGACCATGATTTTGGGCCGGGTTTCTGTATCCTTCTCCCCGGGGAGGATGTGGTGGACAGGCGCGCTGAATTTGCTTTGGAACGTGCCTACCTCAAACTGCCTGCCACATTTGAAGGCTATTCACGTCCCGCTGTATCGCCGGTCGGCGGCGAAAGGAAGGGCGTCAAACGCACTGCGGATTTTTTCCGCACCCATACAGGCACGCCCGATGGGAACCTGAGCCCTGAGCAGTGGCTGCGGGTCCCTGAGCAGTCGCTCCTTCAGGCTGTCAACGGAGAAATCTTTTCGGACCCTTACGGAGAATGCACAGCCATCCGCCAGCGGCTCAGAAAGATGCCGGAGGATGTGCGGCGCAAACGGCTCAGCGCCCATCTCCTCAATATGGCACAGAGCGGGCAGTATAACTACCAGCGGTGCCTCGACCATGGTGAGGAAGGTGCGGCCCAGCTGGCCGCTGTTTCGTTTGTCCGCAGCACGCTGTCGGCGGTTTTTCTTTTGAACAGACAATATGAACCCTACTACAAGTGGGTTTTCCGGGCGATGCGTGATCTGCCTGTCCTCAGCCAGCTTTCGCAGGGCCTGATCTATCTTCTGACATCGCCCAATGACCCTGAGACGAGTTTTGAAAAATACACGGTCATTGAAGAAACAGCTGAAAGTGTCATTTCGGTACTCATAGAGGAAGGACTGAGCCAGGCGGTATGTACCGATCTTGAAAAGCATACGTACTCGGTCAATGATTCCATCCAGGACAGTGAAATCCGCAACAGACATATTTTGTCATGTCTTAATTGAATATCTGCTCAGACAAGGGGAATGATCCATGAAAATTCACGGGCTTCAGAAACTGACACTACTGGATTTCCCGGGCCGTACCGCATGTACGGTGTTCCTGGCGGGCTGTGAACTGCGCTGCCCGTTCTGCCATAATGCTGACCTTCTTGATCCGCACATCGAAGGGATCATGGAGGACACGGAACTCCTTTCTTTTCTGAAAAAGCGCCAGGGACTGCTGGACGGCGTAGCTTTCACAGGGGGAGAGCCTATGATGAACCCCGGGCTTCCTGACCTCATACGTTCTGTGCACAGTCTGGGATATCTGATCAAGCTTGACACCAACGGCTGTCATCCGGAAACGCTCAGTGCCCTTTTGCAGGAAGGGCTTGTTGATTATGTGGCAATGGATATCAAAAACAGCCCGGAGCGCTACGCAAAAACATGCGGCCTCGAATCGGTCAACCTTGGCCCCATCCAGAAGAGCATTGATGTGATCCGGAGCATGGCAGCAGATTATGAGTTCCGTACAACCGTCGTGGCCCAGCTGCACGACAGTGACTCTTTTTATGCGATCGGGGCATGGCTGAAAGGGGCCAGGCGCTTTTATCTTCAGGCTTTCATGGACCGTGACAGCGTACCCTATGCAGGGCTCAGCGCCTGCTCACGGGAGGAAATGTATAAGTTTGCTGAAATCCTCAGAGCGTATATTCCGCAGGTCGATTTGCGGGGCATAGCATGAGCAAGAAGGAATAAAAGTTATTCACAATACAGTGAAAAAATCAACCGTAAAAAAGAAAGAAAGTATGGGGCAGAATCTTTGCATGCAAACTTTCCAGCTCCTGCCATTTCGGCATATCTTGTACCGATAAAAAACATAGGTACCACATATTGAACTTATTGTTCCGATCTGCTATGATGTGAAATGTGCCCCTGAAGCATGGACGAGGGATTCCTGAAGACCTTTATGCTCAGGGATTACCACAGGATACGAGGAGGACTGGGTAACATGTACCGGGTAACAAAACGGGACGGTGCCGTTGCAGAATTTGATATCCGTAAAATCAGTTCCGCTATTCAGAAAGCTTTTGATGCGGTCAACAGAAACAGCCACCCTACCGTCATCGACATGCTGTCGCTGCGGGTCGCTTCGGATTTTGAACCCAAGATCAAGCATGATCTGATCAATGTGGAAGATATCCAGGACAGTGTGGAGAAAGTGCTTTCCGAAGCGGGATATGCAGATGTGGCGAAGACGTACATTCTCTATCGCAAGCAGCGCGAGAAAGTCCGCAACGTTGGCTCCACGCTTCTCAACTACAAGGAACTTGTTGACAATTATCTCAAAATCAACGACTGGCGCGTAAAGGAAAACAGTACTGTCACCTATTCTGTCGGCGGACTGATCCTCTCCAATTCCGGAGCCATTACGGCCAATTACTGGCTCTCTGAAATTTATGATCAGGATGTGGCAGATGCCCACAGAAATGCGGCGATCCACCTCCATGACCTGAGCATGCTTACCGGCTACTGTGCCGGATGGTCGCTCAAGCAGCTGATCCAGGAGGGACTTGGCGGCGTACCGGGAAAGATCTCATCAAGTCCTGCGAACCACCTGAGCACGCTGTGCAATCAGATGGTCAATTTCCTGGGCATCATGCAGAACGAGTGGGCCGGAGCACAGGCATTTTCTTCTTTTGATACCTACCTGGCACCCTATGTGCGTGTGGACCATCTGACGCAGAAAGAAGTCAAGCAGTGCATCCAGTCTTTTGTGTATGGTGTCAATACACCCTCCAGGTGGGGAACGCAGGCGCCTTTCAGCAATATCACCCTCGACTGGGTTGTCCCCAAGGACCTGGCTGACCTTCCTGCTATTGTCGGCGGAAAAGAAATGGATTTCACATATGGTGACTGCCAGAAAGAAATGCAGATGGTAAACAAGGCATTTATCGAGGTCATGATCGAGGGAGATGCCAATGGGAGGGGCTTCCAGTACCCGATTCCCACCTATTCCATCACAAGGAACTTCGACTGGTCCGAGACGGAAAACAATAAGCTTTTGTTTGAAATGACAGCCAAGTACGGCACACCCTATTTTTCAAACTATATCAATTCAGATATGGAGCCAAGCGACGTCCGCTCGATGTGCTGCCGTCTGCGCCTTGATCTGCGGGAACTGCGCAAAAAATCGGGAGGTTTCTTCGGCTCGGGAGAATCCACGGGTTCCATTGGCGTGGTGACCATCAACTTGCCGCGGCTGGCTTATGAAGCGGCGGATGAGAAAGATTTTTATGCACGTCTTGACCGGCTCATGGACATTGCCGCCCGGTCCCTGAAAACCAAGCGTACAGTGATCTCAAAACTGCTCGATGCGGGTCTGTACCCCTATACCAAGCGCTACCTTGGCAGTTTTAACAATCATTTTTCAACCATCGGGCTCGTGGGAATGAATGAAGCGGCCCTCAATGCCAAATGGATCCGCAAGGATCTTTCCCATGCAGATTCCCAGGCCTTTGCCAAAGCTGTGCTCAATCATATGCGGACACGCCTGAGTGACTACCAGGAGCAGTATGGCGACCTGTATAACCTCGAAGCCACCCCGGCAGAGTCCACATCCTACCGGTTCGCCAAACACGATAAGGAGAAATATCCTGACATCATCACAGCCAATGATAACGGTGTTCCTTACTACACGAATTCCAGCCATCTGCCCGTTGGCTATACCGAGGACATTTTCTCTGCTCTTGATATCCAGGATGAGCTCCAGACCTTATATACCTCCGGAACCGTATTTCATGCTTTCCTCGGCGAGAAGATGCCCGACTGGAGGGCTGCGGCCAATCTGGTGCGCAAAATCGCAGAAAATTACCGACTGCCGTACTACACCATCTCGCCAACCTATTCCGTGTGCCATGACCATGGCTATCTTGCCGGTGAACAGTATACCTGTCCGGTGTGCGGCGCCAAGACGGAAGTCTACAGCCGGATCACCGGATATTACAGACCCGTACAGAACTGGAACGACGGCAAAACGCAGGAATTCAAGGACCGCCTTGTGTATGACATCGGTCGCTCCCATCTGACGCACACAGGGCCCGCTTCGGCAGACCCGGAACCTGCGGCAGAAAGTGCGCAAGCGGAAGTATCCGCACAATCTCTGAGGCTTTTTGCGACACGGACGTGCCCAAACTGCAAGCAGGCGGAAAAGCTCCTTCAGGAAGCCGGCATTCCGTATACCAAAGTGCTGGCAGAAGATAATGCGGAGCTAGCCGGTCAGCTGGGGATCCGTCAGGCACCTACTCTGGTATCCGGGGACGGCGAAAACGCTGTAAAAATGGTTGGCCTGGGTGCTGTCCGGCGATACATTGCTGAACACGGGGGAGTAGCATGACGGACATCCTGATCATCGGCGGAGGCACAGCAGGTCTCACGGCGGCAGTCTATGCCCGTCGGGCTGGGAAAAGTGTCATCATCTTTGAAAAAGAAAATGTCGGCGGACAAATCGTCTATGCGCCCCGTGTGGATAATTATCCTGGGCTCCCAGGGGTCTCAGGGGCCGATTTTGCCGCCAGCACAGCGGCCCAGGCGGAGTCTGCAGGAGCGGACCTTCGTTACGAGGAGGTCCTGCAGGTCTCTTGGCAGGGGAATCATTACGTGGTTCATACCGATTGCTCGGTTTATGAGGGAAAGGCTGTTATCGCGGCCTGCGGTACACAGCACAGAAGGCTGGGCCTTAAAGGGGAAGATGACCTTCTCGGGGCAGGGGTTTCCTATTGTGCTGTGTGTGACGGGGCGTTCTGCTCCGGAAAAGATGTGGCTGTCGTGGGCGGAGGGAGCACCGCATTGACGGATGCGTTATTTCTCAGTGGGATCTGCCGCAGCGTGACCATTATCCACCGCAGAGATACTTTCCGCGGTGAGGACAGTCTTCTCAAAGAACTGCAGAGCCGGTCCTCAGTGCGGTTTCTGCTGGACAGTGCTGTAGAATCCCTGGAAGAATCACAGGGCATGCTTACCGGTATCCGGGTAAAACAGCTGAAGACAGGAGAAAGTTCAAATCTGTCCATCCAGGGTCTCTTTATTGCCGTTGGCAGGATTCCGCAGACATCGGTCTTTCAGGAAATGGTAAAGACAGATGAATCCGGCTACCTGGCAGCTGGTGAGGACTGCATCACCAGCCAAAAAGGTTTTTTTGCAGCCGGTGACTGCCGCACAAAACAAGTCCGTCAGCTTACCACAGCAGCAGGAGACGGCGCCGCAAGCGCTTTGGCTGCCTGCAGGTATGTGGACAGCTGCAGGTAAGATTGCTTTCCGCAGCCAAGAAAACGCCGCTTATACGGCGTTTTTTTTGATTGCGGAAGATTATCCCAGGGAAGATCAGAGCACCAGCAGCAACACGATCAGAATGACAACAGGCACCGTTACGGTATCCCATTCACTGGGAGACAGCAGTTCCGTGATGGTGCCAAGCACAGAACCTGCCAGAGCGCCTGCAGCTGCGGCACCCAGGGCATAACCGTGGTAAAGCCAGAGCAGGAAGAAACCAGCCAGAAAAGCGATGACCAGCATGGCACAGGAGCCTTCCCAGGATTTTTTCCCGTTCACTGGGCGCATCATGATTCTGTGA
>CAMNGW010000219.1 GCA_946538615.1 uncultured Clostridia bacterium | reverse complement strand
CAGAGGAGAATCCCTCACTTCAACGGCGACGCCGTAAGTGATGGGTACTTCAAAATATGGCATACAGGAAAAAGGCCAAAGAGGTTGCTCAGAGCTTTAAAGCACTCAACGGTGTCATAGAAATATATGCATGCTGTGACAACCTCCAGGTGACAGACTACAGCAAGTACAACATGGCGAGTTTTCAGGAGGAACACAAGAAAGAAATGCGGGAGAAACAGTTCCCCAAGGACCTGGAAGAGGCATTCCGGATGGGAGCGGGACTGGGAGTAAAATAAAATGTTCAGAGCAGTAATGATAGCCCCATGCGGTCTTGACTGCATATATGCTCTCAGGCCCTGATAAAGCATGACCCGTGTCAGGGGTGCAATGGACCGGATGACCACAAACCGGAATTCTGTGCAAAGTACTGAGGGATCATCCTCTGTGAGAAGCGGCGGAAGAATGGGTACAGGTACTGTGACGAATGTCCGGATTATCCATGCGAGGACGTCATGGAAAAGGAAAACAGGTACACGTCCAAGTATCCGCACAGGGAGTCTCCGCTGGACAATCTGCGGATCATCAGAGAGCAGGGGATGGATGCTTTTCTTAAGCAGGAAGCGGAACAATGGACGTGCCGGCATTGCGGAAAGGCATATTCAGTTCATGACAGGAATTGCCCGCACTGTGGGATGAGAACCGGGAAGGATAAAGAAGACTGAGCCAAATTGAAGCACTGGCGGGTCTGCAGCCAATCAGCGATCCGGTATGACAGGGTGTTTCTGTCTTTGCGGACTGATGAGGGAGCAGACGGAAAATCAGACTGACAGTCAATGCAGGTCCGTCAAGGAACGACAAAAGATACGGTATATCCCGCTATGTACGGACAGAGCCGGCAGAGAATTGCCATGGATAACAGA
This sequence comes from uncultured Clostridia bacterium, assembly GCA_946538615.1. Classification (GTDB taxonomy): domain Bacteria; phylum Bacillota; class Clostridia; order Christensenellales; family Aristaeellaceae; genus UBA2943. The sequence goes on along the minus strand of CAMNGW010000219.1, from coordinate 5,280 downwards.
AGAGGTGAGGGTATGATCATCAGAAAAGCAGAAACAGCAGAATATGATGCTGTGCGGGCGTTTTACCATTCTGTAATCGATGCCATGGAGGGCAGACCCTATCATCCGATGTGGCAGAAGGATATTTATCCGGCGCCGGAGGAACTGAGAGCAGCAACAGAAGACCAGACAATGTACATTGGACTGACAGATAACAGAATCGCAGCAGCGATGGTGATCAACCATAAATACAATGAAGGATACTGCGATGCTGCCTGGCCGGAGAAACTCCGCACAAATGAATTTGTTGTCATCCATATGCTTTGTGTCCACAGTGATTTCACAGGGAACGGATTTGCAAAACAGCTTGTGGCTTACGCCATACATTTGGCGCGGGAAGCAGGCATGAAGGCTGTGCGTCTGGATGTTCTGAAAGGGAATATTCCAGCAGAGAGGCTGTATGAAGCAATGGGTTTCCGGTGTGTTGACACAGTAAAAATGTTCTATGAGGATACAGGATGTGTGGATTTTCAACTCTATGAGCTTGAAATAGCTTAACAGCTCTGTCCTCATTTTTATCATATGATAGGGGACCGTTCCGTTTTGGCGCTTTTCTGATGTATGGGGAATCTTATGCGTGTCCAAAGCCTCACCTGTGTATGCGATGTATTGATCCCTTATCCTGGTCCGTATGCAGGTAAGCCCTGCATTATATCGGAACACGACAAATGGTATGAAATCAGCACAGATGATTTGCCATCTTCAGTGCCCGATGCTTCCAATGCATCCACAGATCCAGATTTGTAATGATTTGTGATACAGTCCATCTTGTACCCTTTGAGAATCAGAGGACATTATGTTCAGCACCACTGGTGCTGGCAATGGTCATAAACCTGAGCAGCAAGATACTGCTTTTTGTCAATCACTATATGAACGTAACGGGAACCGGCAAGAACCGGAATCAAAAGCATATCTGACAGATGGGAGCCTGAACCTGTCAAGGTGGCAAATCCTATTGATTTGACATTGCACAGAGCAGGCACCCGGAAGACTTCCAGCCTGTACAGAATCCAGAGTTCAGGCAGTCTGATCAATTCTGACATGGAGATGAATGGAGGGCACCATGACATCGAAGTATACCAGTACTTTACAAAGCCCATTGGAATCCGCTTCCTTCGAGGACGATAACTTTATGGAAGAGCTGCTCCGGGTGGTGCAGCTTTTTCGGCCTTTCTCAGAAGCTGTTACGGAGTTCATATCAGAACATGGCTATAAGGGAGATGCAGCTGATACGGATGCGAAAGTGGCGTTTATCCGCAACACTTTCGAGAAGGCTGATATGGCACCGCCCAGGGGGATCCGTGAATGGTTCACTGCCGCTCAGCCCATCAAACGCGATACCGCGTTTCTCATCTGTTTTGCTTTTGGCCTCGACGGCGGGGAGACGGATGAATTCTTCCAGCGGTACTATGCCAGGGAGCGCAGCCTCAATTGTCATCAGGTGCAGGAAGCAGTTTATTATTTCTGTCTGAACAATGGGCTGTCCTATGCCGAATCGCTGGATATACAGGCGCATGTGCCGCTGGCAGGGGAAGGCGGCAAGAGCAGCGTGGCGGTGCATACCAGCTCCATAATTGAAGAACTGAACCATCTGGAGACAAAGGAAGAACTGATCGCCTACCTGACTGAGAATATAGATAAGTTTTCCGGCAGCAATGTAACAGCTTACGAAAAGATCCGCTTCCTCTGGGCACGTGCGGCCGGGAACGGCGGACTGCTGATGCAGGAACGGGAGAAGCTGCCCTCCATACTGGATGACAATGCCACCGGGAAAAAGAGCGCTATACGTGCAGGCAGTGAAGGGATCAAACCCTGGGATGCCTACCTGGCGATTCTCCAGCTGGACAAAAGGGAAGTCAAGCAGCTGAACGCAGAGAGATCCATCCGTCCGATCCTGAAAAAACTGCACACAGATGCCCAGGATTCGTTTCCGGACAGGCAGGGCATTGACAGGATCCTCCGGGGGGAACATGTTTCATATGAACGGGTGCGGAAATGGCTTGTACTGCTGACCTTCTACACCTTCTGGGCGCAGAAGGCGGTAATACAAGGGAACTACAGAGCCGAACCGGAGGATGCGGACCGCTGCCTGGCTAATATGAATAAGCATCTGACGGATGCGGGGTACCCGGAATTATATGTCGGGAATCCGTATGACTGGATCTTTATGTATGCGTCCAAGAGTGATGAACCGCTTTATGTGTTCCGGTACATCTGGAACGAACTGCTGGCATCGGCACTGGAGGAACATCTGTAAATCCAGATTGCAGACAGGCTGAGGTATGATGCCCTTGACAATCTTCAAGGGAGGGAGAACCATGGACGGAAGAAAGGCGCTCGCACCTGGTACAATACTGAAACTGAGCACCCGCACAGGGCATACAGAATATATGGTGCGCCGTGAAATCGGCCGCGGTGGTTCCTGCATTGTATATGACGCTTCCACCGCTGACAATCTGGGGAACGACAAGCTGGTGCGCATCAAGGAGTGCTATCCCCATGCACTGCGCCTCAAAAGAGGAGATGACGGGTCGCTCCGGGCGGAAGAGAAGGACAGCGCTGCTTTTGAAGCGGCAAAGAGCCGCATCATCGGGGCTTATCAGAAAAACCACGAGCTGTTTATGACAGCCGCCCTGACCAATACGGTGGCCAACACCTCGAATCTGTATGAGGAAAACGGGACCGTTTATATTGTTTCCACATGGATGAATGGACAAACCTTTGCGGATGTACAGACAGAAACGCTTCATGACTGCATTGCCCTTGTGCTGAGCACAGCCAGAGCACTCAAAAGCATCCATGAGGCGGGCTTCCTGTACCTCGACCTGAAGCCGGAGAATATCCTGACCATCAAAGGCAGTCTGGACCTGGTGCAGCTGTTTGATTTTGATTCCATGATTTCCATGGCGGACCTGGAACATGCAGTGCGGGAAAACGATCCCACATTGCTGAGGACCTCGTACACCAGAGGATATGCCCCTCTGGAGCAGCAGACAGGGAAGCTTCGCCAGATTGGAAGGCACTCGGACCTGTACAGTCTGGGTGCGGTCCTGTTTGAAGCCCTGTGGCACAGAACACCCAATGCCTTTGACTGTGAGGAAAATGCAGTCTACGATTACTCCTCCATCGCATATTCCCAGGCGGATTATCAGGATGCCCTTTTCCGTGAACTGACTGTATTTTTCCATAAGACACTGGCCAGCTATTGCGGGGACCGCTATCAGGATGCGGACGGTGCCATCTCACAGCTTCAGAAAATCCTTGCCTTGGCGGACGCAACCAGGGCCTGGGTCCGGTCGACCCCTCTTCAGCCTGTTCCTGTTTTTTATGGACGCAAAAAGGAACTGCCCGGCCTGGCCGATTTCCTTGATGAGAACAGGGGCCATATATGCAGCCTGTATGGCATGGGCGGCATTGGCAAAAGCACGCTGGTCAAGCGCTGTATTGCAGAGAGCCCTGATGCGTGGGACGCTGTCCTCTGGCTGTATGACCAGGGGGACCTAAACGGGCTGATCGCGGACGATACACAGGTGCAGATCAATACCGTTTCCAGGACCAGGGGGGAAACAAGCGAAGAGTACTGTGCCCGCAAACTGCAGGCATTGGGGAGGCTGGCGGAATCTCAGCATATCCTGATGGTTCTGGATAATTTTGATGCATCTCATATCAACCAGGTCCGGAAGCTTTCGACAGTTGGCGCCACCATACTGCTGATTTCCCGGGAACGTCTGCCTGAAGGCCTGTACCCGGCGTTTCGGGTCGGTGAACTGGATGAAGCCGGGCTCAAAGCCATGTTCGGCCATTATTCGCATTGTGATTTAAGTGAACCGGATAACCTGGAGCATTTTACAAGAATCATCACTGCCATTGAGGGCCATACGCTTCTGACAGAACTGATCGCACGGCAGATTGCAGGGAGCTATCTTGATCTGGAGACTGCCGGGGAAATGGTGGCAGGCCTCGGCCTCTCCGAACTTCCGGAGGATAAAATCGATTATATCCATGATCAGACTGCGTATCATGGGACACTGCTGAAAATTCTGGACAGGCTGGTGGAGGCCGATCAGTTTTCGGAACAGGACAGGTGCTGCATGAAGCTCCTTTCCCTTTTCAATGCGCCGGGCATCAAGGCCTCTTTATTCAGACAGTTAACGGAAAGCAAGGACGTGGAACTTGTGAACGGCCTTGAAGCAGCCGGCTGGCTGAAAAAAGAAGGCAGTCTGCTGTACCTCCATCCCATGATGCAGGAATATATCCGTACCTGGCCCTGGGATCAGGAGATGGTCCGGTGCGCGGATGGGATGGCTATGAAAATGTACCGGATGATCCTTCCGGAAGGGAAACGGCATGATACAAGCAAACAGTTCCCTGATAACCCGGATGCATTTTATGGCCTGCTCCGGCTCGCGGAACAGGTGATTACCCATTATGACGTGGTCACGGAGGCATCACAGAGACTTCTCTACCGCTGGGTCATGGATGCCCCGGTCGATCAGGACACAGAGGCCCTTTTCCGTATGCTGGACCTGCTGGAAAATCCTGCCGGTCTGGATGCTGACAGCATTCTGCGCCTGTACGAGAATGCTGCGTATTATCGGGCCCGCCTTTATATACCGGATGATGCCATTGAAATCCTTCATGATATGAAAAAGTATCTCGTGAGGCACCCCAGCGCGTATTACCTGTCAGCTTATCACCGGGCGATGGCGGTTATTCTCCACAATGCCAACCGTGACTGGAAGAAATGTGTCAGCCATGAAGATAAGGCGATCGCGGCTGCCAGGCTTTCAAAGCATCCGGAGGCGAAAAAACAGCTGGCTGCCTGCCTTCTGGATAAAGCCACAACGCTGATGAGCGAAAGGATTGACCAGAAACAGGTGAGGAAGCTTGTGCATGAAGCGGGGACCATTGTGCCCGAGTGTACAGGCCCACTGGATTATGAAAGGTACCAATTTGCCTGTAATGCGGCAATGTGCTATGCTATGGACGGCAACGAGGAACAGGCAATGCAGCAGATGGAAGCGGCAGATGCCATTGCGTATGCTTCTCCGGACTCTGACCTGGCTATCGCGGAACACCTGATTGAAGAGAAGGCCACACTGCTTATAGAGCTGAAGCAGTTTGAAGAGGCAGAAGATGCTGTCATGCAGGCAATCCGGCTTTGCGGCAGGCACCCTGAAGCGATCAGGTACCGTGAAACGATTTTTGATGCCTATATTTTCCTGGGTAGAATCTACGGCA
>CAMNGW010000218.1 GCA_946538615.1 uncultured Clostridia bacterium | reverse complement strand
GAGCAAGAAGCCCCCACTTCTGAGCGAAGCGGAAAGTGGTGGGAGCATGTCACTCAACATTACTTTCTGCTGTGTGATGCGCAAGCGCACGGGCAGGTTCTGGTGAATGACTGCCGGAGAATGAAACGAGGAATATTTCAGCTCTTATATTTGTAATGTTCCAGATTCTCATGAAGTGCCGGTTCGTCTTACCTGAAAGCCATAGTCACTTGAAAATTCCACAGATCAGAAAAAACTATGGTAATCAAATTATAACTTGAAAAGTGAATGGTTGCAAGGAAGGACAAAGACAATCCTGCAGATTCTTATGAGATGGAACGGGGAACATGTTCAGTGTGAAAAGGAGGCATCCCTGTTACAGCAAAGCGGTTCACAGAAGGCAGCAGGACTGATCAAGGACAGACCGTTGCAGTTATGCGTGGGGTTCATGAGAGTCGGATGGTTTTCATCCTGCGTTCTCCGGCGCCTGTGCCAGGGGATGGACAGCCGTTAAGGATGGGCAAGATCAGGGCTCCCGGATCTTCTTGCGGAGCACGGAAAAACATGCTACAATTCTCATGACTAAAAGAGATTCTCCCCTCAGAGCCTAAGCGCGGATGCGCTTGGAAATATACAAAAAGAGGTGCTTAACATGAAGAAAGTATGGATTCTCCTGCTCGCCCTTTGTCTGACACTTGCCTGTGTGCCGTCACTTGCACAGGGCAATGTGCTCCGTTATGGTGTGGATGCAGACGCCGCAGGCGGTTTTGACCCGCACACGATCTCTGCTGTCGCATCTATGAGAATGATTGGTCAGATGTACAATCAGCTTGTGGATGTGGATGAAAACCTGAACGTCATCCCTGAGCTTGCTACGAGCTGGGAACAGCCGGACGACATGACATACATTTTTCACCTTGCTGAGAATGTGGTCTTCCATTCCGGCCGTAAAATGACAGCAGAAGACGTCAAGTATTCCTTTGAGCGGATCCTGAACCCTGATACGGGCGCCCTTGGCAATTCCAGCTCATATGTGGGTGATATTGACATGGTTGAAGTTGTAGACGATTATACTGTAAAAATCACCCTGAAGAACATCAATGCTCCGTTCCTTGCTAACCTGTCATCCTCCTACTGTTCAATCGTGGACAAGGATGTTGTGGAAGCAAACGGAGGGAGCCTCCTTCTCGCAGATGGAGGAACAGGTCCTTATACTCTCGGTGAATGGATTCCTGACAATTCTGTGAGCGTGAAGGCTTTCGCGGATTATTTTGATGAAGCCGGAAAAGCGACGTTTGATGCCATTGAGTTTTATGTTATGACAGATGCGTCAGCGCGCCTTGCTGCTCTGCGGACAGGTGCCGTGGACCTGATTGTGGCAGATACTGCCATGCTCGATCTGGTCAAGGACGATGCAAATATCCAGACCATTTCCTATCAGAGCCGCAACTATACAGGCCTGTTCCTTAATGTCAACCGTGCACCGTTTGACAATCCCCTTGTCCGCCAGGCGATCAACCTCGCCCTTGACCGTGAAGAAATTATCGATTTTGCCTTCAATGGCAAAGCGACAGTTTCTGGTTTTGTGCCCGCTTCCCTTGGCCACTGGGCTGTGGACGTGACAGAAAATGAATATTACACGCAGAACATCGAGAAAGCCAAGCAGCTTCTGGCTGAGGCCGGATACCCGAACGGTTTTGAAACCAGCATCATTGTCGGTCTTCTTGACAGTATCCGGGACATGGGCCTTGTTGTGGAACAGCAGCTCAGCGCCATCGGGATCAAGGTGGAAGTGAAGGACGTGGAGCGCGGACAGTATCTCGATGCCTGGAACGGTCATGACTTCGATATTATGGTCTGCCAGAATGGTGCCGGTTCTGACCCGAGCCGTGCTGTGGCCTTCTTCTTTAAGACAGGATCATCTGCGAACATCCAGGATTACTCCAATGCACGTGTGGATGAATTGTGCGAACTGGCAGTAGCCACATCCGATGCGGCTGTCCGCGAGACCTATTATAAAGAAGCTATCAATATTATTCTTGATGATTGCATTGTGGCCATCGTGGCAAGCCCACAGGAGTATTTCCTCGCATCCACTGCACTCCATGATTTTGCACCGAACGCATCGAATGCCAACAATTTCGCGGGTGTAACGCTGGTCAAGTAATTCAAACTGGAAGGCAGGCTTAAGCCTGCCTTCCCTTCATCATATGACTGTCGCATGTTCCGTGCGACGGTGACAGAGGGGCAGAGATCATGCGCGATTATATTATCCGGCGTCTTCTTATGCTGATCCCGATCCTCCTTGGAATCAGCATAGCGATATTTGTCATTATGCAGCTGATTCCCGGGGACGTGGTATCGGGGATTCTTGGTATCGAAGAAACACCTGAATTGCGTGCCATGTGGGAAGCCAAGCTTGGTCTTGATAAACCACTTATAGAACAATATTTTTCCTGGATCTCCCGAGCAGTAATGGGTGACTTTGGCGAATCTTTCCGCACGGGTGCTCCCGTTTTCCCTGAAATCATAAGCCGATTTAAAATTTCAGCTGAGCTGGCTGTCCTTGCATGCCTGATTGCTTGGCTGATCGCCCTGCCTTTGGGGATACTCTCTTCTCTGAAGCGAAACAGCATCATAGACAGGATTGTACGCGTAGTGGCTCTGCTTGGCGTTTCCGTACCGAATTTTGCTTCCGCGACTCTGCTTATTCTGTTTTTTTCCAAAGTGTTTCATTACTATACACCCGTCAAATATGTGGGGCTGTTTGAAGATTTTGCCACCAATATGGAGATCATGATACTCCCTGCTTTCATACTTGGTTCTGTCATGGCAGGTTCTGTCATGAGGATGACGCGCTCGTCCATGCTCGAGGTCCTCAGACAGGACTACATCAAAGCGGTCCGGGCGAAAGGAGCTCCGGAGCGGGTGACTATCTTCCGGCATGCTTTCCGGAACAGCTCGATTCCCATTATTACGCTCATTGGCATGCAGATGGGAGGACTCCTTGGCGGGACAGTGGTGATCGAGCAGATTTTTTCCATCCCAGGACTCGGACAGTACACCCTCACCGGAATCACACAGCGTGATTTCCCGGTTGTGCAGGGATGCGTGCTGTTTATTGCATTTGTATACGTCATCATTAACCTTATTGTTGACCTGCTCTATACCTATATCGATCCGCGGATCACATACAATTGAGGGAGGGTGAGCGAATGACAACAAGAAAAGATATCAGGGCAAACCGCTCGCTTCCGGGCAATGAACGCGTGATCGTGCAGCTGTGGCGGGACCCGCTGGGCCGTGCGGGAATGATTGGCGTTTGCCTGATCATCATCATGGCAGTCTTTGCGCCGTGGCTTTCACACTTTGATGTGGCTAAGATGAACGCCAGGGCAAAACTGAGTGCACCCAATGCGGTCTACTGGTTCGGCACGGATCATTTTGGCCGTGATGTATACAGCAGGATCGTGTATGGAGCACGTGTCTCTCTGATCGTGGGCATTGTTGCAGTGGGCATTGCAGCTGGTTTTGGCTATCTTTTAGGAATGATCGCAGGCTTTTTTGAGGGGAAGATTGAATCATTCATTATGATGGTCATGGAGATTATATTTGCCTTTCCCTCGATTCTTCTTGCCCTGTTCATTGTGTCGGCATTGGGTACAAGCATTATCAATACCATGATCGCCATTGGCATTGTCAATATCCCTGTTTTTACACGAACGGTACGTGCCTCTGTGAAATCGGTCAAATCTCAGGATTATATCGCCAATGCACGCAGCATAGGACTTAAGAAAATGACGATCCTGTTCCGGCACGTTACACCCAATGTCCTGGCACCTTTCACGGTACAGGCAACGCTTGCGCTTTCCGGTGCCATATTGACAGAGGCGTCCATGAGCTTTTTGGGTCTGGGCATACAGCCGCCTAACCCTTCCTGGGGCTCAATGCTCTCAGATGCGCGCAAGTACATGGAACAGGCTCCATGGCTTGTCCTGTTTCCAGCCCTGTTTATTATCATCACCATTCTTTCCTTTAATATACTCGGTGACGCACTGCGCGATGTGCTTGATCCGAAGCTCAAACTGTAAGGGAGGATGGACATGCAACAAGAACATGTACTTGAAATCCGGGGTTTGAAGATCACAACCTTGCGAGGGAAAAAAAGGGTCCCTTTGCTGGACTATGTGGACCTGGATATTCCGCGCAAAAGTTCATTTGGTATCGTAGGGGAGTCAGGCTGCGGCAAATCAATAACGGCAAACGCAGTACTGGGACTGCTCCCTTATCCGCTGCGCGTTGAAGAGGGAAGCATCCGCTATGCGGATACAAAGGGAGAAAAAGACCTGCTTCATCTTTCCAAACGTGAAATGCGGGAGATCCGGGGGCATGAAATTTCCATGATCTTTCAGGAACCCATGACAAGTCTGGACCCTATCTTTCCGGTTGAAATGCAAATGTATGAGGCGATTTCATTCCATCATCCCGGTTTATCCAGACGGGAAATGTATGAAAGAAGCCTTGATATGCTGAGGCGTGTCAATATTCCAAGGCCGGAGGAAACACTCAAGTCATATCCCCACCAGCTCTCCGGCGGTCAGCTCCAGCGCATCATGATTGCTATTGCATTGATTAACCAGCCAGGACTGCTGCTGGCTGATGAACCGACAACAGCACTGGATGTTACCATTCAGGCACAGATCCTGGGGCTGATGAATGAGCTGAAAGAGCAGAATGATACAGCGATTGTTATGATCACTCACGATCTGGGCGTGATTGCAGAAACCTGTGAGAAGGTTGCTGTTTTCTATGCGGGCCAGATTGTAGAACAGGCGGATGTGGTGGAACTTTTCACTCATACTGCCCACCCGTATACGCTTGGTCTGTTACGGGCAGTGACTTCCCTTGGCGGAGAGTCCAGAAAGCTTTATGCGATTCCGGGTATTGTACCGCCGGGCGGACAGTGGCAGAAAGGATGCCGGTTTGCTGACAGATGTGAACGCTGTATGCCAAAGTGCACTGAAGCGATGCCGGAGCTTTCAGAAGTGGCACCGGGCCATATTTGCAGATGCTTTCTGCACACAGAGGAGGCGGAGAAAAGATGAGCAGCACCCTTCTTGACGTGCGGAATCTGCAGGTTTACTTTCCTATCCGGCGGGGACTCATGCGAAAAACGACAGGGTATGTGCATGCAGTTGAGGATGTCAGCTTTACAGTAGGACAGCGTGAAGTTTTTGCTCTTGTCGGAGAGTCGGGCTGTGGAAAATCCACAACAGGAACAGCCATTCTTCGTCTCATTGAACCGACTGGCGGCGAGGTGTTCTTCAGGGGTGAAAAGCTGAGCCAGCTGTCTGAGGAAGAGATGCGGCTGAAAAGACGGGATATGCAGCTGATTTTCCAGAATCCTTATGCCTCATTGAACCCGCGCATGAATGTGTGGCAGCTTCTCAGCGAACCCTTGAAAACACACTTTCACCTTTCTCAGGCAGAAACACGTGAGAAAGTTGAGGAGATGCTGAGGCTCATAGGGATGACCCCGGACCAGCTCTTCCGGTATCCGCATCAGTTTTCCGGAGGCCAAAAACAGCGTATTTCTATTGCGCGGGCGCTTATTACTCATCCGAGCTTTGTGGTTGCAGACGAGCCGGTATCGGCACTGGATGTATCCATTCAGGCACAGATTCTGAATCTGATCATGGAACTCCAGCAGGAGATGGAGCTGTCGCTTGTCTTTATTTCTCATGACTTAAACGTGGTGCGTCACATTTCCAATGCGGTCGGCGTGATGTATCTTGGCTCACTCATGGAGAAAGGGAGCACGCAGGAAGTGTACAGCCATCCGGTCCATCCCTATACGCAGGCATTGCTTTCAGCTGTTCCATCCCACGATCCCCTGCATAAATCGGACCATGTGATTCTTCAGGGGGATGTTCCAAATCCTGCCCATCCGCCTGAGGGTTGCCCGTTTCACACGCGTTGTCCCAGATGTTCAGGAATCTGCTGTACGGAAAAGCCAGAGCTGAAGCCGGTTGGCGAAGACCACTACGTCGCCTGTCATCTGCCTTCATAACTTAAGCAATGGAACGTCTTATATCTTCCTGAAAAGACGGAAAGACAAAAAACAAGGCATGCCCGTTTTCCGGGTTTGCCTTGTTTTTTATGGAAACCGTGATCGGGATGATTGCGTAAATCAAGGGATCAGGATTGTGTGGGCCATTGTACGAAGTTGCACCCGCAGGAGCTGCAGATCCAGAAGTGCAGGATT
>CAMNGW010000217.1 GCA_946538615.1 uncultured Clostridia bacterium | reverse complement strand
CGAAGAGTGATAGCAACCATTTTCTTGGCCTCGTCCTGGCCAATAATATATCTGTCCAGTTCCCGGACAATCTCTCTTGGAGTCAGTTCTGCCATTTTATTATCCTCCGTCTTTTGTACCTCAGACATCCTCAACAATTACATTATCGTTGGTAAACACACAGATCGATGCGGCAATATGAAGTGCTTTCTCTGCAATCTCGTGTGCGCTCAGATCCGTATTTTCGACAAGGGCCCTTCCAGCAGCCAGTGCATAGTTGCCTCCGGAACCAATGGCTGCAACATCGCCATCGGGTGAAATCACTTCACCATTGCCCGACAGAATCAGAAGGTTCTCATGATCTGCCACAATCATAAGGCTTTCCAGATTGCGCATACCCTGATCGCTGTGCCAGAGCTGTGCCACTGCCACAGCTGCCCGCTCCAGGTTTCCGCCGCACTGCTGCAGTTTTTCTTCAAACTTGTCTGAGAGTGTAAAAGCATCTGCAACTGCGCCGGCAAAGCCAATGATCACTTTGCCGCCATATATTCTTCTCACTTTTCTTGCAGTTGATTTGAATACAACGTTCTCGCCCATGGTTACCTGGCCGTCGCCTGCTATCGCGATCTGCCCTGAGCGGCGCACCGCGCAAATCGTAGTACCGTGAAAACTGATACCCATTCTTTACTCGCTTTCTGTGGCTGCTGCCACGTCCTGTTCGGCCCAGTTCCGGACCCAGGTCAGGGCCCGCTCCGAAATCAGTGTATATCTTTGCTGTTTGTTCCGAATTTTTTTATGTTCCTTGTCAACCGGCAGGCCATCAATAAGGCCGAAGGTACAGTTCATCGGCTGGAAATGATGGTTCGGTGCCGCCACATAATGCCCCATCGCTCCCATTGCGGTGAGAGAGGGGAAATCCACTGTGCCAAGACCCCTTAAATCGTGCCCCAGGGACAGCCCGGCCAGAAGACCTGAAGCCGCTGATTCCACATAGCCTTCAACGCCTGTCATCTGACCGGCAAAATACGTCCGCGGTCTTGAGATCATTTCAAAATGGCTGTTGAGGAACCCAGGAGAAGCCAGGAAAGTGTTCCTGTGCATCACACCGTATCTGACAAATTCAGCCTGTTCGAGTCCGGGGATCATCCCGAAAACCCGTTTCTGTTCAGGAAACTTCAGCCTCGTCTGAAACCCGACAAGATTATACAGAGTTCCCTGTGCATTATCCTGCCGCAGTTGGACAACTGCGTACGGCTGTTTTCCGGTACGCGGGTCCGTAAGGCCAACCGGTTTGAGCGGACCAAAGGCAAGCACCATAGGTCCTCTTTTCGCCATGGACTCCACAGGCATGCATCCTTCAAAAACAGACTTTTCTTCAAAGCCATGGACATCGGCTGTCTGTGCTTCGAGCAGGGCTGATACGAAGGCGCTGTATTCCTCTTCTGTCATGGGACAGTTCAGATAATCATCGCCCCGTCCATATCTGGATTCTCTGAATACCTTTGTCATGTCGATGGATTCAAGTGTGACAATCGGAGCGGCGGCATCGTAGAAATTCAGGGTGGACAGGCCCGGTATCTGCGCGATGGACTCAGCAAGCGCATCGCTGGTAAGAGGTCCTGTTGCAATAATGCAAGGTCCCTCCGGAAGTGCTGTGACTTCTCTGTTTTCGATATGGACTCCAGGACAAGCACGAAGTTTTTCCGTGATATATCCGGAAAACTGGTCCCTGTCAACCGCTAGCGCCCCACCGGCAGGTACCCTGCTCGCATCAGCAGCTTCCATAACCAGGGAAGAAAGCAGCCGCATTTCCTCTTTAAGTAGACCGACACCGTTTGTCAGGCGGTCAGACCTAAGAGAATTGGAGCAGACAAGTTCTGCAAAGTCGTCCCGGTGATGTGCCGGGCTCTTTTTTTGAGGCTTCATCTCCAGGAGGGTCACTTCAACGCCCTGTCTGTGCAATTGCCAGGCTGCTTCGCATCCAGCCAGTCCTGCACCGACAACAGTCGCTTGCATCATTCTTCAGCCCCCGCATCATCTTTCACAGCCACTTCTGCTTTGTAACGGCACTTGTCATTGGCGCAAAGATGAAGCATTTCACCGTGACGTCCACGTTTTTCTATCATATAGCTGCCGCATTGAGGACACTTTTCCGCCACTGGCTTTTCCCAGGATACAAACGTGCATTCAGGATAACGTTCGCATCCATAGAAAATCCGGTTCTTCTTTGTTGTTTTTTCCATGAGCCTTGAGCCGCAGTCAGGACAGGGCACATTCAGATACGTTACAATCGGTTTTGTGTTGCGGCACTCCGGGAAATTGGGACATGCAAGGAACCGTCCAAACCGTCCCATCTTGTAAACCATCTTTGCCCCGCACTTATCGCAGACCTCATCACTGACTTCATCAGCAATCTCGACTTTTTCAATCTGCTTCTCTGCTGTGTCCAGAAGCATTTTGAAAGGCGGATAAAACTCACGTATGACGGCTTTCCATGCCTGGGAGCCTTCTTCAACCTTATCGAGCTTGTCCTCCATATCGGCTGTGAAGTCCACATCAACAATTTCCGGGAAATACTGAGTCATCATGCGGGTAACCATTTTGCCCAGCTCTGTGGGGAACAGACGTTTCTGTTCACGGGAAACATATCCACGGCTGATGATGGTAGTAATCGTAGGCGCATAAGTGGACGGCCTGCCAATCCCTTTTTCTTCCATCGTTCTGACAAGGCTGGCTTCCGTATAATGTGCCGGCGGCTGTGTGAAATGCTGATGTGTCTGGACTTCGTCCACCTTGACCACATTTCCTTTTTCGAGCTGCGGAATGGACTTGGAGACCGGTTCTGCGGTTTCTTCTGTACTCTCCTTGTATACGCTCATATAGCCTGCAAAACGGAGAACTTCACCATAGAATCTGAGTTCGACGCCATCGCCATCAATGACGGCAGTCATCGTTTCATAATTTGCCCCCGTCATCTGGCTTGCAAGCGTACGGTTATAAATCAGGGTATACAGTCTGTACTGGTCCCTGGACAGAGAATCCTTGATCGATTCAGGTGTGCGCCGGATACTCGTGGGGCGTATGGCTTCATGGGCGTCCTGCGCATTTTTTCTTCCCTTAAAAACATTGGGTGTTTCAGGTAAATACTTTTCACCATAAGCCTCAGGGATATAGTCGCGGATATCCTGCTGCGCTTCCTGAGAGAGGCGAACAGAGTCTGTACGGATATACGTCACAAGTCCCGTGCTCCCGCTCCCTTTAATTTCCACGCCTTCATAGAGCTGTTGCACAATCTGCATGGTCTTCTGCGTTGTGAAATTAAGCTTACGGCTTGCTTCCTGCTGCAGTGAGGAAGTTGTAAATGGAGCCGGCGGCATTTTGTTCTTTTCGCTGGTCTTGACACTGGCCACTTTCAGTTTGGCTTTTTCAATGCGGCTCTTGGCTGCATTGGCGGCCTGTGCATCTGAAATTTCAATTTTTTTGCCGTCCAGACCGGTCAGCGTCAGATCAAAAGATGTTTTCCCGTCGCTTTTTGTCCCGGCGTGTCCTTTTGCCGTAATGTCCCAGTACTCCTCAGGAATAAAGGCTTCAATTTCTTCCTCGCGCTGTACAACCATGGAAGTGACTGCAGACTGAACACGTCCGGCTGAAAGGCCCTTTTTGATTTTCACCCACAGAAGAGGGCTGATCTCATAACCTACCAGACGGTCCAGTACACGTCTTGCCTGCTGTGCATCAACAAGATTCATATTGATACTGCGCGGTTTTTTCAGTGCGGTCTGCACAGCATTTTTTGTGACCTCATGGAACTCTATCCTGCATGCCGATGACGGATCAATTCCCAGGACTTGGGAAAGGTGCCAGGAAATTGCCTCGCCTTCGCGGTCAGGGTCGGTTGCCAGATAGATTTGCGAAGCATTTTTTGCATCTTTGCGGATCGCTGCCAGAATGTCGCCCCGGCCGCGTATTGTAATATATTTGGGCTCAAAATCATTCCCGACATCTACGCCAAGCTGAGATTTAGGAAGATCGCGTATATGTCCCTGCGATGCTTCTACCTTATATCCTTTTCCAAGAAACTTGGAAATTGTCTTTGCCTTTGCAGGTGACTCGACAATGATGAGCTTTGATTTGGCTGCCATAGGTTTCCTCCGAATCCTTGTTACATGCTCACGATGTGTTTTTCTTAAGAAAAACAGCTCTTTCGTTCGCAAGTTGGAATGCTAACACATGTCCATAAAAAAAGCAATCTCCGCTTGTTCATGCCCAATTCATAATTACCTTCCAGACTTGGCTGGGGAACATATTCCTGCTACAATAGACACGCAAATTCAAAGGAAAGGCAGTACCTTATGTTTAAAATTCTGGTCGCAGAGGACGACCTGCCCCTGCAGAAAATGATGTGTGCTTTTCTCAAACTCAATGGTTTTGATGTTATACCCGCCAGCGATGGCAATGAAGCACTTGCTGCTTTTGATCATATCATGCCTGATCTGGCCATCATTGATATTATGATGCCCGGCCGGAACGGTTTTGAGGTCACTTCTGAAATCAGGGAAAGTTTTCCTCTTCTTCCCATTCTGATCGTCACAGCCCGGGACACCCTTGATGACAAAAGGACAGGTTTTTCTTCAGGAGCTGATGATTACCTCACCAAACCTGTGGATCTGGATGAAATGCTCCTCCATATTCAGGCTCTCATGAGACGGGCCAAAACCATGACAAGCCATCGCCTGCAAATCGGCGAAACAGTACTTGATTATGATACATTAACCATATCACGCGGGGACAATTCGATTACTCTTCCCAAAAAAGAGTTCTATCTTCTTTTTAAGCTCCTGTCCAGTCCACGGCAGATCTATACGCGTCAGCAGCTTATGGACGAGATCTGGGGCATGGACGCCCAAAGTGACGAACGCACTGTTGATGTCCATATTAAACGGCTGCGTGAAAAATGCGAAGGGTTTCCTGACTTTACCATAGAAACAGTCCGTGGTCTTGGTTACAAAGCGGAGAAAAGATCATGATGCGCAAGATTCACCCCTATTCCTTCCGTTCGCATGTTGCTGTGTTTCTGGCCATCATTACCGTCATGTCAGGCTTGTCTTCCCTGATTGTTTCCTCTCTGATTAGCAGAAACACACTCACTATTGAAGTCAGGCAGAGCGAGTATGAACTTGCCATGACACTCCTTCAGCTTGACAAAGAGACGGAGCTCAGAACAGATGAGCTCATTCCGATTTTGGAACGGACAAATCTTCAGGCCTCTTTTATTGCGGAAGATGACCCAGCCCTTGATCCGGTACGCGACATGCTTTCAGATACAGAGATCGTGACTTTCAACAGTTATCAGGATATCCCAGTGACCTGTGTCCATACCAGCTCCGGCCTTGTTTCCATCATGCCCACGGGCAACTTTAATATTTATACTTCAGCTATGACGCGTGTCATGTCCGTCTGTCTTTTTTTCATGGCGATCTTTCTTCTTGCGTCCCTGGTGGGCTCCAAACACATCTCACATCCTGTCACTGAACTGACGGACGCCATGAACCGTATCTCAAAAGGTGACTTTGATGTCCGTGTACCAGAGAATGGAACAGGCGAAGTTGGCGCCCTCATGCGGTCCTTCAACCGTATGACCGAAGCGCTTGGACGCACATCGTATGTGCAGAAGGATTTTATCTCATCAGTCTCCCATGAGTTCAAAACACCTCTTGCCAGCATCAAAGGATATGCGCGGCTCCTCAACATGCCGGGGCTGACTGACGCGGACCGTATGGAATACACCCGTATGATAACCACTGAAACGGACAGACTTGTGCGTCTTTCTGACACCATGCTCCGTCTGACCGCACTTGAGAGCCAGGCAAAAAGTACCATTCAGGAACCCTTTTTTCTTGATGAGCAGGTCCGGCAAATCATTGTCCGCATGCAAGCTGTCTGGCAGGAAAAAAAGATCGACTGGGACCTGGACATGCAATGTGTCCAGATCTGTTCCGACAAAGCTCTTCTTGAGCAGGTCTGGACTAATCTGATCCAGAATGCCATCAAATTTTCACCAGAAAACTCACGGATCCATATCCGGATATGGAGTGAGGAAGACTATGCCTTCTTCCGTATCGAAGACCATGGTTTAGGCATGACGCAGGAGCAGATGGACCACATCTATGACCGGTTCTATCAGGCCGACCGGTCACGCTCCAGTGAGGGCGTCGGTCTTGGACTGAGTCTTGTACATCGTATTCTTGACATACTCTCAGGACATATCTCCGTGAAATCTGAGCCCGG
>CAMNGW010000216.1 GCA_946538615.1 uncultured Clostridia bacterium | reverse complement strand
CAGAAAGAGGAAAACTGGATCTTCTGGATGAAGTCAGGCGGTATCTGCCGAATTTTGCGGATCAGAAGGTCTGGAAAGATGGCGAACAAATACCGGTGATAAGGCCGGTAACAGTCCTGGACCTGATGGGAATGATGTCAGGACTCCCCTACCCTGATGCTGATCCGGCCGGTCAGTCTATGGCAGATCTTTTCATGATGAATGATGAGAAGATGGACGCCGGGACAGGATTTACAACAGTGGAAATGGCGGATCAGATGGGAAAGTGTCCCCTCGCCTTTCAGCCGGGAACGGCTTTCCGCTATGGTACGAGTGCGGATGTGCTGGGAGCAATTGTTGAAATTGTGAGCGGGATGTCTTTCGCGGATTTTCTGAAAGAGACGTTCTTTGAGCCGCTGGATATGAAGGATACTGCATTTTATGTACCGCCAGAGAAAAAGGACCGGCTGGTAACCTGTTATCAGCGTACGGAAAATGGTCCCATACCCTACAGAGTCCATCATCTCTGCGTACGGGATCATGATGTTCCGCCGGCTTTTGCCTCAGGCGGTGCCGGCCTGGTTTCCACCCTGGATGATTATGCAGCCTTTGCAACCATGCTGATGCAGGGCGGTGTATATCAGGGACGCCGTATTCTCCGGAAAGAAACGGTGGAATGGATGACACAGCCCCAGATTGATGATACCGGATGGCAGAGCCTGACAGGGTATGCCTACGGGCGGCTGATGCGTATCTGTGTGGATCCTGGCAGAACGCCCTCCTTTGCGGAGAAGGGAGAATATGGATGGGACGGATGGCTGGGTACATACTTTGCCAATCTTCCTTCCAGCGAAAGAACAATTCTGATTTTTCAGAATACAAAAGATACCGGAACCGGCCGGGTGACAAGATGCCTTCGCAATGTGCTGTCCGGAGGCAGCTGTTGAGAAAGGAAGGTCTATGAAAAATCTGAAAACAATTCTGTCTGTCGTTTTCCTTGCAGTCTTTGTAATCATAACGGTTTTATTTGGAATGAAGGCTGCGGATCTGTATCCCAGAGTCCGTATGGAAATGGCCATGACACCAAGTCCGACGCCACTCTATGGAAATGTTCTGGTGGTAACGCCGGATCCCTCCGCGGCAACCCAGGTGCCGGCACTGCGGATGGGATCCATCGGGAATGCTGTGATTCAGCTGCAGACCCGTCTTCAGGAGCTTGGATATAACCCTGGAAATATCGACGGCGTTTTCGGTGCAGCAACAGAAGATGCATTAATCAGTTTTCAGAGTCAGAACGGACTGGAACCGGATGGGATTGCGGGAGCTGTTACATATGCAATACTGTATTCGGACAGAGCCAGAGCATATACAGAACCTGTTCCAACGCCGGTGGTGACACCTGTTCCCGTTGCAGAACCCAGTGAAGAAGTTTCGAATTCCGAAGAAGTCTCGGATTCTGAAGAAGCTGCCCGGACAAAAATGTATGAGCCGGGCGGCTTTCCTTTGCTGGTTAACAAGACTGTTCCTCTGGCGGAAAGCTATGAGCCGTATGAGCTGGTTGAACTGAACACATATTGCCCATCTGAGATTGTCAGGATCAAATACGATTCCATGTATGCGGAAAAGGAAGCAGTGGATGCGCTGCTTCCTATGCTTGAGGACGCCATAGCCCAGGGGGAAGGGAACTGGCAGATCAGTGCCGCATACAGAACAACCGGAGAACAGCAGTACCTGTTTGACAGACAGGTCCGTACATATATGGAGAAAAACGGTCTATCGCGTTCAAAGGCTATATCGGCTACCCGGAAAACCGTGGCAGATCCGGGAACCAGTGAACACCATATCGGGCTTGCCTTTGATATGACAATACCGGGGAAAAGCTTTGGATCCACAAGTCAGTCCAAGTGGCTTGCCGAACACTGCTGGGAGTATGGCTTTGTTATCCGCTATACGGAAGAGAAGAAGAGCCTGACAGGTTTTCTGGCGGAGCCCTGGCATATACGCTATGTGGGTAAAGAGCACAGTCTGATCATGCGGGACGAAAACCTCTGTCTGGAAGAATATCTTGATATGTATGGAAACATGATCATAGAGGATTCAGACTGAAATCTGCGCTGATGGGCTGTGAAATGATGAATCAATTGCAGATCCGGAGGTATGGCTTCAGAAAAGAAAATGCCAAGACCGCCTGAAGCGCATCTTTATCCTGACAGGGAAGCGGAGCCGGAAAGAAAACGCCGGAAGACGGCAGACATGCGGAGCATAACAAACTGTGAAACCATAATTACGGCAGTAAGTGGGAAATTAGTTCAAATTTATGTGAGCATATATGCTGATAATGGGGAATGATTACTCATATCAAGGCAAATTTGAACATAAAGTGGGAAATACTGGCTGTTTATCCGGAACGGGGAGCCTGGAGACGTATGTGCCATGCAGACGGTCCGGAAACTGATGTACAGATGACATTGATCACCTCTGTCCCGGACATATGTGTTCATTCTGCAGGTTTCAGGCAGAAGGCGTTTCAGGTGAAGGCATGAGCATAAAGGTTATATTTGAGGCAGACGGGATTCGTGATATAATGCAGCTGTTTTAAACTGGAAGCAGGAGTGAGTCATTTGGACATGATTTCGAAGATTGCAGGGCTGATCGGGGAGGAACTGAAGAAAAACTTCCCGGAAGCACAGGGGCTGCCGGATACGGAAACCATCCGGGGACTGCTTGAAGTTCCTCCGGATACCGAAATGGGGGATTATGCATTCCCGTGTTTCCGTCTGGCTAAAGCGCTGCGCATGGCGCCCCCGAAAATCGCTCAGACCCTGAGCGATGGCTGGCAGCATGAAGAAACGGCCAGTGCAAAGGCGGTAAATGGTTACCTTAATTTCTTCCTGAACCGGGTAAATTTTGCCACCCAGACACTGGATGCTGTTCTGAAGGCCGGGGAGAACTACGGCTCTTCAGATGAAGGGAACGGAAAGACAGTCTGTCTTGACTATTCTTCCATTAATATTGCCAAACGGTTTCACATCGGCCATCTGTCCACCACCATGATCGGCCACAGCCTGAAGAGAATTTATGATTTTCTGGGTTACCGGACAGTGGGCATCAACCATCTGGGTGACTGGGGAACACAGTTTGGCAAGATGATCTGTGCCTTTAAGAAATGGGGCACTGAGGCCGAAGTGGAACAAGGCGGCGTGGAGGAACTGACAAGGCTGTATGTCCGCTTCCACGAAGAAGCTGAAAAGAACCCGGAACTGGAGGATGAGGGAAGGGCCTGGTTCAAGAAGATCGAAGATGGCGATGAAGAGGCACTTCGGATATTCAACTGGTTCAAGGACCTGACGCTCCGGGACACGGCACGGATTTATGATCTTCTCGGCGTTACCTTTGACAGTTATGCCGGAGAGAGTTTCTACAATGACAAAATGGACCGGGTCATTGATGAACTCAGGGAGAAGAATCTGCTTACGGTTTCTGAGGGCGCAAGCATTGTGGACCTTACAGAAGACAAGATGCCGCCATGCCTGATCCTGAAGAAGGACGGGGCAACACTGTATGCTACAAGAGACCTGGCTGCGGCGATCTACCGGCATGATACCTATCATTTTACCAAATGTCTGTATGTGGTTGCCTATCAGCAGGATCTGCATTTCCGTCAGTTTTTCAGAGTGCTGGAAAAGATGGGATATGAATGGGCGAAGGACTGCGTACACGTGGCCTTTGGTATGATCTCCTTTGAGGGAGAAACACTCTCGACCCGGAAGGGAACAGTGGTGTACCTTGAGGACCTTCTGAAGCAGGCACAGGAGAAGGCACTGAAGATCATCGAGGAGAAGAGCCCGAACCTGGAAAACAAGGAAACCGTGGCCCGGCAGGTGGGTATCGGTGCTGTCATTTACACGGATCTGAGCAACAGTCGCATCAAGGATATCGACTTCCGCTGGGACCGTGCCATGAATTTTGACGGGGAATCCGGACCGTATGTGCAGTATACGCATGCACGCTGCTGCTCCCTGCTGCGCAAGGCAGAAGAACTGGATCTGCCGCAGATGAACCCCGAAGTTCTGACCAATGATGAGGCACAGCAGCTTCTCCGCCTGATCTCCCGCTTCCCGGATGTGGTCAGAGAGGCAGCGGACAAGTATGAACCCTTCATGATCACCCGTGCCGTAACGGATATTGCACAGGCCTACAACCGGTTCTATTATGAACACCGTATTCTGGATGATGACCTGGCGGGTACAGCTGCAAGGGTGGCACTGACAAAGGCCACGAAGAATGTGATCCGTACCGGTCTTTACCTCATCGGCATTGAGGCACCGGAGAGAATGTAATTCTCCCCTTTTCCAGACAAAATCCTGTATCGGAAGCAGATCGTTCGGATTCCGGACGGAGCCCGGAAGGGATATCCGGAAGGCTGAGGGCTGGCATAATACCTGACATAACCGTGCAAAACCTGGGTATTACGCCGGATCGTCACAGGGTAAACATACGAAACTGCCTCTTGCAATCTGAAAAAATAAGGCGTATAATATAAAAGTACTTCAGATCATTGTTCGGATTTGAAGTGCGGAAGCCGTGGTTGCAGTGACCTTGCCTTTCTCATCTGCTTTGACAGATGTAAGGTGACCGGAGCTGCAGCTCATCAGCGGGGATGGCGCATGAGCCATCCCCGATTGCTTTAAAAAAACCTGACGCGTGCGTCAGGTTTTTTGTTTGAAGCAGTTTATGTAGCTGCGTTCTCTTCCGCCGCCGCATCTTTTCTTTTCCGTTTACGCGGCTTTTTGGGACGGTTGGGATCCGCTGCCTGTTTGACGAATACAGAAGGTGAAATACCGACAATGTTCTTGAACTGTTTGGAAAAATGATACGGGTCCCGCATGCCGACTTCTGCACCGGCATCCCGTACGGAATAGTTCTGGTCCCGCAGCAGTTCCTTGGCACGTTCCATTTTGCAGTGCAGGACATAACTGAGGGGCGGCATGCCGACCTCACTGACAAAGCGTTTGCGGAATGTTTCCATGGGAACCCGGGAAATAGCCGCCATGTCAGCAAGGGAATAATTGTTCCGGTACTGGTCTGCCCTCAGGGTGTCTACGACTTTGGCGATTTCATGAGAGAGCATGGCATCCATGGCCACGGGCTGTCACCACTGGCTGGCCAGCATGCCGTAGAGCAGGTGCTGCAGCTGATAGGTAGCATTGCCGGTATTGGAATGACGCACCACAACCTGAACGATCTGCTTGGCCAGATATGTCTGGCTGGGCAGTGCCTTCTGCTTGAGAGGGACGTGGAGGAGTGCGCCCATTTTACGTACAACAATGGAAGCAAGGGGACCTTCAAAGGCCATCCAGAGACAGACGGCCTGGGTTTCCACAGTCAGACTGGCCGTGGCAGCCCCTGCAGGGATAATGCATGTATCAGCTTCGCTGAGATTCAGGGTAATGTTGTTCCACTGGAGAACAGCTGTTCCGCTTTCAATACACAGCCACACGAACTGTTCATGGGGGACAAGCAAGTGGCGGCCATTTTCCAGAAGCGCGCTGCCTGCATCTGAAATCCAGACACCACTGGCCACCGTCAGGCTTCCTGGTTTATGTCTGCCTTCCACAATCAGGGTATCAGGCGCGGCCTCAAGACCTTTAAAAAGATAACTATCCATCAAGCAGCCTCCCTTACAAAAAAACATTGACGGATATGGGCAGTATATAGACCATATCCGTCAATGTCAATGAATAAAAACCGAAAAATAACCAGATTAGACATTTTTTGTGAAAGCGTACAGAAATATAACCGTTTTTTTCAGCCGTTACTGTCATTTCTGGTGTCCTGCTGCATGTTCTCCCACCGTGTTTTCTGCTCCTGGCTGTTGCCGGCAGAGCCTTCGGGAAGCCCGTCCGGGTTATAGGAGACCCGGAGCTGGAGCAGGACGCATACGTAGTCTGCATCCCCCACGCTGACGGGTGTACCGGCGGTGGTATGCAGGCCGTGAAAGGTTTTTGTGCCAAGATTCTGGGCATCCACAGCCGTCAGGGCGACATCCATGCTGCTGCTGACAAGCTCACATGCACAGTCTTCCGGAAGGGACAGGGACGCCGTGAGTTCACCCTGATTGAGGGAGAAAGTGACAGAACCCAGCGTATAGGCCTGGCTGGCGTAAATGGGGTAGGTTTCGCTTTCCTTTTTCAGTTCACTCACATCCAGCACCGTTACGGAGAGCCAGGTTTTTTTCCCGGTGACCGTTTTCAGGCTGAGACCTGAGGAACAGGCTTTGCTGTTTTCAAGCCTG
>CAMNGW010000215.1 GCA_946538615.1 uncultured Clostridia bacterium | reverse complement strand
AAATGATCGTCTGTTGTCCCGAAGGTATTATTCACCAACGATATCTGTTGGGGTACAGCAGGACCTGCAGGGAAGCTTACTGGACCAGTTTTATGATCTGGCGGCAGGCATGACATGCGAGTATACCAACAAGAACACGGGGATAACGAGCACGATTGCCATCGGACACGCCGAGATGAAATTTACCTTAACCATTGACCGTATTGGCGATGCAAGAAACCGCTTTGCAGGCATACAGGTTAAGGGGACAATACCTGTCTGCATACATGGCAGCAGTGACGATTATATTCTCAATGATTACAGTTTATCCCGCATTAACAAAGAGGAGAAGAAAGCACTTGCCCCTTTTTCACGCGTAGCGGATGCTTCTGGAACCTTCCTCTTTTTTGTAGGGCTGAATAATCTGCAGGAATTTTATTACAGGATTTTACCGGACCTGATCGAGAATGATATTGTCAACATTGTAAACAATTGCGGTGAGGAAGCAGAATCCAAACTTCCGCCTGAACCTGTATTCAGTTTCTATTGTGATTATCAGGAAGGTGTTCTGTTGATTCAGGCAACTGTTGCCTATGAAGACCAGAAGTATCTGATGAATCCCGGTCTGCAGTACAAATCAGCAGGTTATCATGATCATGCCCAGGAGGAACGGGTTTTACATGCCCTTAACCGGTATGCAGATGAGTACTCAGAGGGAAAAGAAACATTTTTCGGAGACCTCGATGATGATGGTTTTTATACCTTTCTGCATGATGGAATCCCATTTCTTTCCCGGTATGGGCAGGTAAGCGGGACAGATGTTTTCAGGGCCTTCCGTATCCGCCGGGTCCCTTCTGTCAGGATTGGCGTTTCAGTGAAAAGCGGGATCATGGACCTTTCTGTTATGTCCCAAGACCTCTCGACAAAGGAATTGCTGGATCTCCTGGACAGTTATCAGAAAAAGAAAAAATACTACAAGCTCAAAGGCGGGGATTATGTTGATCTGGATTCAAGTGAAGAGCTTAATGAACTCATTGAGCTTTGTGGATCGTTGGATCTTGTCCCGACAGAACTGATCAAGGGCAACCTCCATCTTCCGGTTTTCCGGGCACTCTATCTTGATCGTATGCTGGAGGAGCACGAAAGCCTTGCTACGGTCCGAAACAAGACGTATCTGGAGATTATTAAAAATTTCAAGACCATTAAAGATGCAGATTATGAGGTGCCCCAGTCCCTTGAGTCCATACTCAGACCTTACCAGACTTATGGGTTCAAGTGGCTGTCCACGCTGGAAAATGCTGGCTTTGGCGGCATTCTGGCTGATGAAATGGGCCTTGGAAAGACAATTCAGATAATTGCCATGCTGCTTGCGGCTAAGGAGAATGGTAACACCAAGCCCTCCCTTGTTGTTTGTCCTGCATCTCTTGTCTTTAACTGGCAGGAAGAAATTACACGGTTTGCCCCTGGGCTTGTGGCACAGACTTTGTCCGGCAATCTCTCTGTTAGACGGGAACAGCTGAAAACGATCGAAAATGGAGGGGCCGCTCAGCCCAAACTCCTGCCAACTGACGCTCCCAGGCGCCGGGGACGTCCGCCGAAGAAGCTGACCGGGGAGCAGAGCGGGGATCAGGCATTGCCAGCGACAGCCCCTGCTGATATCTATATTACCAGCTATGACCTTCTGAAACGTGACATAGTGCTGTACGAACCGCTTTCATTTTACGCCTGCGTTCTTGATGAGGCACAGTATATCAAGAACCAGAAAGCTGCAGTAAGCAAAGCAGTCAAGATCCTTCGCGCTGAACACAGGTTTGCTCTCACCGGTACCCCTATAGAGAACCGTCTTTCTGAACTCTGGTCCATCTTTGATTTCCTGATGCCTGGCTTTCTCTATTCTTCAAATGATTTTGTTGAACGTTTTGAGACGCCTATTGCCAAATTGAAGGATGAAGAGGCGACAGCCAGGCTGAAAAAGATGGTCGGCCCCTTCATTCTGCGCAGAAAAAAAGAGGATGTACTCAAGGACCTTCCAGCCAAACTTGAGGAAGTACAGTATGCGCGTTTTGAGGATGACCAGCAAAAACTGTATGATGCACAGGTCGCCCATATGAAACAGATGATTGCGCAGAGCAAAGGCAACGGGGAAGACAAATTGAAAATATTCTCTGAACTGACACGCATAAGGCAGATCTGCTGCGATCCTTCTCTGATATTTGAAAACTATAAGGGAGAGTCAGCCAAAAGGAGCGCATGTATGGACCTGATTCAGGGGGCTATTGAAGGTGGGCACCGTATGCTTGTGTTTTCACAGTTCACATCAATGCTTGCCCTTCTTGAGAATGATCTGAAGCAGAGAGAGATTTCATATTACAAGATCACAGGCTCCACGCCAAAGGAACAGCGTCTTTCCCTGATCCATCAGTTTAATGAAGGTGATGTCCCGGTATTCCTTATTTCTCTGAAAGCGGGCGGAACGGGTCTCAATCTGGTTGGAGCGGATGTTGTCATACATTATGACCCATGGTGGAACCTTGCTGCACAGAACCAGGCTACAGACAGGGCACACAGAATTGGACAGACCCGCCAGGTTACTGTGTTCAAGCTGATTGCGAAGGGAACCATAGAGGACAAGATTCTTGAACTGCAGGAAGCCAAAAAGGATCTTGCAGACGCAATTCTTGAAGGACGCAGCGAAAGCCTCATGAGTCTGAGCAATGAAGAACTTCTCGAATTGCTGAGCTGACTCAAGGGGATCAGACAGATCCGGAAACACTGAAACTGGCAATGCCAAATTGAATGATCCCGCCCAAAGCGTTATGGGCGGGATCATTTGCATCAAAGGGTATTGAATTTCTTTTTTGCGTCCTCGAGTAAGCTGATGATTTTATCGCAGTAGGCATCAAACTCGGGGTCCGGTACCTGGAGCTCAGGGTGGGACATGATATAGTCAATGGTTTGTCTGACTCCTATGGCAAAGGGAGTGGTTGCCTTGTATCCTGGAACAGCGGCTTTTAATTTGCTGTTATCAAAAACCACGGAATTGGATTTATCACCGATCATGGAACCACGGAAATCGTAGGGGCCTAGGTCTGAAATGAAATCGGACGCCACATGATAGGGGATAAGCTCTTTGCCCAGTGCGGCGGCAACAGTTTTCATAATCTGGTCCCAGGTTAGCACTTCGTCACCGGTGATATGGAAGACTTCGCCCACAGCATGTGAGTTCCCCATGAGGCCAACGAAACCTTTGGCAAAATCAGAATTATGAGTGACAGTCCAAAGGGATGTACCGTCCCCTGGAATCAGCACGGGTTTACCTTCAAGAATGCGCAAAAGGACCTGGTAGCATCCCTGATTTCCATGAATGGCTACAGGAACCGAGAAATCACCATAAGTGTGGCTCGGGCGCACAATCGTGACAGGAAAGCGTGTAGCAGCATAAATTTCCATAAGAGCATTTTCACAGGCTATTTTGTTACGGGAATATTCCCAGTATGGATTAACCAGGCTTGTACCTTCACGGATCACATAATCTGCACAAGGTTTGTGATAAGCCGATGCGGAAGAGATAAAAATATACTGGGAACAGCGCCCCTGGAACACACGGACATCCTGAAGGACATGGGACTTATCAAAGGCAATAAAATCGCAGACAACATCGAATGTTTCATCGCCGATGGCATCACAAAGCTCCTGCTCATTGCGTATGTCCGCATGCAGGCAGCGTACTTGTGGAGGAAGAAGTTGGTTTTTTGAGCCGCGATTGACAACCGTGACATCCCAGTTTTTTTGGACCAGAAGATTGGCAATAGGGAGTGAAAGAGTTCCGGTTCCACCGATGAGCAGGGCTTTCATATGATCATCCTTTCTGGTATATAAATGTACAAAAGGGCAGCAGAATGCTGCCCCGGAAAATCATTTTCCCATGGTTTTGGCGATATATTCCTCATAGTTGCAATAGTAGTCCGAAACCGTGCCGTCGTCATGGATTTCAAGAATACGGTCAGCAACTGTTGTAATGAACTGATGGTCCTGACATGTAAAGATCACATTGCCGGGGAAATTGATCAGTCCGTTGTTGACAGCGGTGATCGATTCAAGGTCAAGATGGTTTGTCGGCTGGTCAAGCATGAGGAAGTTTGCACCGGAGAGCATCATGCGGCTCAGCATGCACCGGACTTTCTCACCGCCGGAAAGGACCGAAACCGGCTTATAAACATCATCACCAGAAAACAGCATACGGCCAAGAAAACCACGCATATAGGTCTCAAGCTGCTCAGGACTGTACTGTGCGAACCATTGCATCATGGTCAGGTCACAGCCATCGAAAAATTTGCTGTTGTCTTTTGGAAAATAACTTGTGGAAATGGTGACACCAAATTTGAAGGAGCCAGAATCAGGCTGGATCTCTTCGGCCAGAATGCGGAAAAGAGCAGTTGCACCCTGTTCATTTCCGACAAGGGCAATTTTCTGACCTTTTGTTACTACAAAAGATACATCTTTAAGGAGCTGCATACCGTCCTGGGTATAGCAAAGGTTATCTACTGAGAGAATGTCTTTCCCTGCTTCACGGTCCGGGGTAAAGCAGACCCAGGGATATTTTCTGGAGGACGCCGGCATCTGTTCCATGGTGAGCTGGTCAAGAAGCTTCCGGCGGCTCGTAGCCTGCTTGGCTTTGGATTTGTTGGATGAGAAGCGTTGGATAAAGGCCTGAAGTTCTTTAATTTTGTCCTCGCGACGCTTTTTCTGATCGTTCATGAGGGACTGCATCATCTTGGAAGATTCATACCAGAAGTCATAATTGCCCACATACATTTTGACCTGATTATAGTCGATATCTACGATATGGGTACAAATGTTGTTCAGGAACCAACGGTCGTGGCTGACAACGATAAGGGTCCCTGGAAAATCCATGAGGAAATCTTCAAGCCAGGCAACTGAGCGGTTATCAAGGTTGTTAGTTGGTTCGTCAAGGAGAAGGATATCAGGATGGCCAAAAAGAGCCTGGGCAAGGAGAACTTTGAATTTTTCACCGGCCGGCAGGTCTCCCATGATCGTATAATGCGATTCGGTCGGGATACCAAGACCTGTTAAAAGAACGGCAGCATCACTCTCAGCATTCCAGCCGTCCATCTCGGCAAACTCGCCCTCAAGTTCGGCTGCTTTTTCCCCGTCTTCATCAGAGAAATCAGGCTTAGCATACAAGGCGTCCTTTTCCTTCATGATATCATACAGCCGCTGATTTCCCATAATGACAGTGTCCATCACCGGGAATGCATCATACTTGAACTGGTCCTGTTTAAGTGTAGACATGCGTTCGTTTGGTGGAACGGTTACGGTGCCTGTTGTGGGTTCAAGCTCTCCGGAGAGAATGCGCAGAAAAGTTGATTTTCCCGCCCCGTTAGCACCAATAATGCCGTAACAGTTTCCGGGCAGAAATTTGAGATCAGCACCGGAGAAGAGTTTTTGACCGCCAAAGGTAAGGGATACATTACTGACTGTAATCATGATGGAAGATACGCTCCTAGACAAATCGGTTTTATCCTCACGGACAGCTTATGTTAACATATTTTTTGATTTCAATCTACTCATACTGCCGGGCAGAATTGCGGAATATTTTCATCCATTTGAGTGTGTGTCAGAACAGGAAAAAATGAAGGAGGCCGGGCAGGGCATTTTATGCTGAATAAGCCATACTGCTCAAATTGCGGGAATGGTTCTTGAAAACCAGGAATATGCCGTGAAAACGTGAAAGATCCAATGGCTGATGGGTTTTCAGTCTTCAGACCGCCGTGATTCCTTGTTCTTTTTACGGATTTCACTGATCTTCGCTTCAGCATCTGCATCAAATAGTCCGAAGCTTAGCAAATATCGTTGTTCTTTATCCATTGCGTATTCAGGTTGCTATGTTTCATCGGCTCCCTGTTTAGTCTCATGTTCATCAGTTTAAGCGTGGCTGTTACTGCGATGACTTCAAAGCAGAAGAAGATGATTACGACGATTATGATCCGTGCGACTAACAGGACGAAAAGTTCCTGTTTCCGCACAGGAACGCCTGACCACATTTTGACCACCTGATGACTACGTTGACCACGTAGCACATGCTGTATTCACTCGTAAGTACGTCATGTGCAGAATGGAAGCTGTCAAAAGATTGAGATGCGGAAGCAAAGAAATACGCTGAAAAATACGAAGAATAAGAAAACGAGCCATCCGAAGATGACTCGTTTTTCGTCGAAGTGCCGGGATTCGAACCCGGGGCCTTTTGGTCCCGAACCACTTTCAGCCCCCGTCATCCGGTGAATAAGATTAT
>CAMNGW010000214.1 GCA_946538615.1 uncultured Clostridia bacterium | reverse complement strand
TGACCAGTGCGGGATCGTCATGTGCCTGGACAGTGACAACTGGCTGAAGGCCTCTGTGGAATATGAGAATGGGGAATTCCAGCACCTGGGCTCGGTGGTCACCAACCACGGCTATTCGGACTGGGCCACAACGGCGATCCCTGAGGATGTCAGGGTAATGTGGTACCGCCTGAGCCGCAGAGAAGACGATTTCTGTGTGGAATGCTCCTGTGACGGCGTAACCTATTCACAGATGCGGGTCTGCCATATGTGGGAAGGAGCCGGGAAAATCCGCTTTGGCATCTATGCATGCAGCCCTGAGGACTCCAGCTTTACGGCTGTGTTTACGGACATGCGCCTGACAGAATGCGCATGGAAGGCGCATGACGGGCAAAAGCCGGATGACGAGGCCTGAAAGGGGCGCGTACAGCTGTCCCATATGCGGGGAAAGGAAAACGGAGCATGACGGAACTTGTGAACGGGATTGAGCTTTTCTGTGAAAAGACAGGGACCGGGCGGCCATTGATCCTCCTGCATGGCAATGGTGAGGACCACACGATTTTTCAGGAGAGTGTGGAGGTCCTGAAGGACCATTTCACCTGCTATTGTCCCGACAGCCGCGGGCATGGCAGGAGCACATATGTCAGCGGACTGCACTACAGTGATATGGCGGAGGACATGGTCCTCCTTATGGACCAGCTGGACCTTAAGGACGTGGTTTTCTACGGCTTCAGCGACGGTGGGATCGCGGGTCTGCTTGCGGCGGCAAAGAGCAGGAGGGTCACGGAACTCATTGTCAGCGGGGCCAACCTGACCCCCAAAGGCGTGAAATGGCCCCTGAGGTGCATGATGCGTGTATCGTATCTCTTCCACAGGGATCCAAAGCTCATGCTCATGCTCACAGAGCCCTGCATCTCAGATGACACGCTTAAGACAATCTCTGCCAGGACGACTGTCCTTGCAGGCAGCCGGGACGTGATCCGGGAAAAAGAGACCCGCCACATAGCGCGCATGGTCCCCGGAGCCCAACTGCGGATCCTTGAGGGGGAAGGGCATGGGACCTATGTCGTACATCAGAGGAAGCTGGCAGGGCTGATTCTGGAATGCACAGGGCAGACAGAACAGTAAAATAAAGGACCGGAGAGGGAAACATCCCAGTCTCCGGCAGGCACAAAGGAGAACCGTGAGACCATGGTTCTTCTTTTTTATTCGGGATTTTTGAAATTCCAGCAGATCTTCCGGACAGTCAGGCAGGTCTCATCCGTGGGCGTCTCGCAGTTCTTTCTCACCATGGAGGCACAGCCGTATTTGCCGCAGTCATCGAGTGTTGAAAGGTCGGGGATCCACCGCTTGGTCGCAATGGTGAGTCTTGAAATGGCACTCACATCGGCGTTGAAAAAGATGGATTTGGCTGTTCCGTTGTGTGTGACATGGAGCATGGCCCGGCACATGTCTGCAGAAATCTCAAGGTGCTGCTCAGCGTCTTTCTCCCAGCGGGAAAAAGGTTCGATCCTCCCGTCCATTCTCATGGCTACGGCACCATCCGGCCTGCAGAGCAGCTGAAAGGACACCCGTCCCAGATCGTCCGTGAGCTGGATACAGATTTCCCCGCTGAGGGAAAGGCTGGAGAGCGTGTACAGGAGGCTGACTTTCCCTGATTGTGTACCGGGAAGGGTGAGGTTGACCATGGCCCTGTCATAGGGGTCTTTGTCACGCATCACAAGACTGCCGGACACGATGCGCACAGGGGCCCAGCAAGGTGAATAAACGCCAAGCTCGGGCGGGAAGTCTTTCTCCAGGGAAAGGTCCCCGGACAGGGGGACTGCAGACCGGATGGGAACCGGGACACGGCAGAACCATATGTCTTCTTTGTTGTTGCTGTAAACCAGACGGACGTCCCCGTCTTCACTGCGCGGGTTGCATTCAGCGATGCCGCGAAGGTACTGGGGGCCGAGATTTTTGTCAAGCCCGCCGTAGCGCTGGGGCGACATGTCGTCTGTCAGGGAGAGAAGCCCGGAAAACGCATAGCCGTCATCCCCGGTCACAACGGCAATGGGCCAGCGGTGCTGCCCGTCAAAGGTCGGGTTGTACATCAGTGCATAGCGACCGTCGGAAGTTTTCTCGCCCCATACTTTTCCTGACATGGTATGGATATCAGGACTGCGCTCCGGAACACTCCATGTCTTTCCGCCGTCTGAAGACAGTGAAACAAGGCTTTTCTTGTAAACGCCCACCATCTTCCCGTCAGAGGCAGTATAAAAAGAAAGTGCTTCCGCTCCCGGTGTGGGAAAATAGCGCTTGTCGAAACGCTGTTCTTCATACATCTGCCTTACGGCCGCGCCATTTTGCAGCAGGGCTTCGCAGGCCTTTATGAATACAGGATCGGGACTGTGCGTGTACAGCGGGAAAAGGTGCGTGTTGGATTCGTTGAAACCGGCCGGTTCATTGAACATAAGGAAGTAAATATCACCGAGGCTCCCGTCGGGGAAGACCCGTCGAACGGCCCTCCCTATGCCCCATCCGTCGCAGGGCATGCTCATATGGCGGTCGTGCACGATGCCGTAAAAAGAAAGGATCAGGAGCGTATCGTCCGGCCCCATATAAAAGCCCATGCGCTGGTGGGGAACGGTCTGCATGCGGGGAAGGAGCTGGGGCGAGGCGGGGCCGAGATACGGGGACGTGTCGGCCCACACTTCAGGAAAGGCGATCACGGGCTTTTCCCAGCTGATCCCGTCACGGCTGCGGCTGAGCATGGTATGTCCCGGCACTTCATGTTCATCGACGGGATTGGAGAGGTATTCGCAAAAGTAATACCCGTAGGCGTAAGCCAGCATAGGCGCATGGTTGTAAGTCCACCCGATGCCGTCCGCGGTCCCCGGGTCATTCCGGTTGGCGCGCAGCACCTGGAAGTGCTTGACACCCGTGGCATGAGGCAGAGCGCCGTCCTGGAAACGGTGGTCAGCGCGCCGGTCAGAAGTAATATGAATCGTGGGCATGGTTTTCCTCCTCACAGAGAGCGGCGTTTCAGGATCCGCAGGGGCCCCTGCATCCTGTACCCCGGCAGATAATCGAAGCGGGACAGGGCATCACGGAAACGGTAAACCAGAGGGAGCGTGGTTTCTACCCTCACAAGGACGTTCCCGGCGGGCACATGGCCGTCGAAACGGTAGGGTGCGCTGTCCCGGGTACCTAGGCACATATCGTCCGCAAAGACCTGCACGGACCCTGACAGACCCGGGATTTCCAGCCTGTCAAAGCCTTCTGTGCTGACAACCGCTGTATACGTTACGGTACCTGACAGGCGGGGATTGAGCGACAGGGGGTCCGGGGGACACGCTGAGGTCAGGACCTGTCCATCCGGGAGGGCCATTGTCCATTCCGGCTGCAGTGTGACAGGAGGATCAAAGCAGGCAGTTTTCTGCACAGCGGGCCAGGAGGACCGGTGCGTACCGGCGATGAGGAGCTGTCCGGGACCGAGGCGGAGGCGGAAGCGGGAAGCTCCCGGGAGCCTGACAGCTTCCGGGTCCATGCAGGTCCTGTCTTCGGGACAGAAGAGGACGGGGTCCTCGGGGCCTTTTAGGGTGCACATCACGTCGATGGGCTCTGTGTCATGCTCATTGAACAGCAGGACGACGGTGCCCTCCCGGGTCCTGCAGGGATAGACGTTCAGGCATGGCTGAGGCACATCCGTGGATACATCTTTTTCCTGAAAGTGTTCCGGCAGACTGCCCACCCAGAGCCCATTCTGGTCCGCCTGAGGTGCGCGGTGCACCACGTAAACGTCCCGTCCCTGTGCCCTGAAGCATTCTATGGCTTCGAGGAGTTTTGCGGGCATGGCATCCGCTTCGGGGATCAGGAGGGTCTTCCATGGCCAGGCATCCAGGCCGTCGATGGGAAGGACCAGACAGGGAAGCTGGTTCTGACAGAGCACTTTCACAATGTCCTGGCTTTTCATGCATGAAGATCCGTTCAGCCATTCCAGTTCGGCGTGGTAAAGCACGGCAATGTCGGCCAAAGGGGTCCCGCCGTCAATCAGGGAAGCGACGGTTTCCATTTCTTCAAAGAGGCGATGGATAAAGGGGTCAAGGGGATTGGCTTTCCCGAAATGCGGAGGAGAGTCCGGGTCGGGGAACGGGCGGAGCGTATAGGCATGGGGAGTAAAATAATTGATGCCCCGTGACAGAAGGAGGTTGGCAAGGTAGCGCATTTCCCCCACGCTTTCCTGCCACCCGTAGGCCCCGAAGATCTCGCACAGGGCCCGGCCCTGCTTCCTGGGGTCAATACAGGCGGCACTGACCGTCATCTGGGGCAGCATGTACCTGAAGAACGCATCCTCTGCCTCAAAATCCTGGGTGTGCCAGGCATGATAATGGTCCCTGAAGGCAGGTTTCAGCTCGTGGAGCACAAGGTCCATGCCGGACATGGTCTGGCCGGAGACGGCGCGGTAATAATGTCCTGCCCCCTGACCGAGACGGGCGTGGGCACCGTTCTGTTCAATGACATGGCCGATGTAAGCCAGACCATGGTCATCACAGAACTTCCCAAGGGGCCTGGAATAGTTCTCAGCATAGAGTGCAGACACAGTATCCATAAGGGCATAGCGGATCTCATGTGTCCTCACGCCGGCCTCGTACCAGAGTCCCGGCAGCCATTTTCTTGCGTCAGGGCCAAAGGACCGGGCGAGGAGCTCAGGCATGTCCAGGCGCCATGGGATGGGAAGCTGGGGGTACTCGCCCGGAAGGGCGTGGGAGCCGCGGCCTGCCCGCAGGGCGGGTTCATCTGAGAAAAAGCCGAGGAACGTTTTGCCGCATGCATCCCCGAAAAAATCCACATGGGGCTGGTAGATGGTCTGGATCATCAGGCGCGATGCGTCCGGCAGGAGGGGATTGAGGAACTGCTGGGGCGGGTTGCGCTCAGAGACATACGAGGCCGTAAGAATAAAGACCCGCCATACCCCATCCGGAACATCCCAGGCGATCATGCCGTCCACGATCCTGTCTGTCAGGTCCACAAGGCTGTCCACGGCAAAGCCGCCAAGGTCCACGAAAGATTCTGTGCGGTTGCCCGTTTTCAGCTTTCTTCCGGCGACAACGGCGACAGGGATATCCCTCTGGCCGTCAGGCACCACAAGGATGCGGCCGCCGCTGCGCGGACCGCAAAGATCCACGTGCATTTCCCGCAGCATCATCCGCTGATACGGGGTCCCTGCCCCAGCGCCGTTCCCGAACCCGGAAGGGAAATGGGTATCGTCCAGAAGATAAAAGCCCATATGCTCTTTTTTGCAGGTTTCAGCGATAACCCCCATCTCCCGCCACCAGGAAGGGCCGAGGTAATCCGGATGGGTGCGCGACTCAGCGCACAGCGTGGTGCAGCCTGCGTCACGGATCTCCAGGATGCCTTTTCGCAGTTCGTCATCGCTTTCGCCGTGGAGCCAGAGAAAAGGAAGTAGATGACCTGACATAAGCGACCGCCTTTCCAGATTGTCAAAGGCACCCTGCACACCAGTGTGCAGGGTGCTCAGAGTGCTTGGAGTGATCAGTTGCCGAGGGCTGCGTTCCAGGCCGTGTTGTAGATTTCTTCCATTTCTGTTGCGCCTGCGGCCTTTGCAGCTTCAATGACTTTATCGTAATTTTCAATGGGTTCCTGACCGGTGATGTACTTGTCCACTTCCTGCCAGACGATATTTTCAACGGCAAGGAGGAGCTCAGTATAACGTTCAGTCTGTTCAGCGGACAGCGGCGGGGCAGTGGTGATGGTATTCACGTCCACCAGGCCGGGGTCATTGAGGATGGCGCGGGTCACTTCACGGTAGGCTGCCCGGGCCTCATCGGAACCCTGCAGGTAAAGTGCCATCTGGTTATCAGGCGTGGTGTCATAGCGGGGCGTGAATTCAAGCAGGCCGATGCCCAGATCGGAGGACATGTCATAGATGGCATTGGCGCCGTTGGCGCCATACTTGGCAAGGACTTCTTCCTTGAAGGTCTTGACGCCGTCAACATTGTCATAGCTGACGCCTTCCTTGCCGAGGTTGTTCACATCCGTACCTTCTTCAGAATAGCACCAGTCCAGGAACTTGACAGCAAGGTCAATATGCTCGCTGGATGCAGAGATGACCCAGGCATTCGCCGGACGGTCATTGGCATAGCTGGTGTTACGGGTCTGACCAAGAGAATTGGTCAGTGTGGGAATAACGCCGAATTTCCAGGAAGGATCGATGCTGGCAAGCGCGACATTGAAATTCCGGACAACGCCGTCATTGTCAACGGTGCACATGGCCTGGCCGGAGGACAGCTTATCCTGCCAAAGGTCCTTGGTCATGGAGGCATAATCCGGGTCGAGCAGGCCGGCG
>CAMNGW010000213.1 GCA_946538615.1 uncultured Clostridia bacterium | reverse complement strand
TACACAGGGGATAGGAAGAGCGGTGCGCAGGGTCGAAGAGATGGAAGCCTTCCATATGCATGGGCAGCCCGCCGACAGAGACTTCACTCAGATAGATCCCTGCGAGCCGCCTGTTATAAGCCCTGATACCCTCCTCCGGAGGCATGGCCAGTTCCTCGGACAGCATGAAGTCGCTCACATCTCGAACAAGGCCGCTCATGACATATCTGAAAAGGATCTTCCCTTCATAGCGGGAAGCAAGCTGTTCGTAGACCGGTTCGCATTCATAGGAAAGGCCCATCATGGGATCAGTGAATGTACTGAGAATGATCTGCTTCATGATGCTCACCTGTAACGGTTCCGGTCAATGAACGCCCCGCCCACGGACCATGCCCGGATATCGTCGAATTTAATATGGATATTCTCCGGGGAAATGCCAAGCACCTGACAGAAGATTTCAGTTGTTTCCGCTGCGAAGACGTCAAACCCTGCATGATCTTCGTTCCCGAAAATACTGGCCTCTATATAGTCTGCCTTCTGCAATCCATCCCCGCGCAGCCAGAAACGGAACTCATCTTCGATGCCAAGCATGAGGTAACTCTCATTTTTGCCGGGCACCAGTCCAATTGCCCGGCCCATCAGGGTTTTGATCTCCGTCTCCTGCTCTTTGCTCACGGGGACGTTAACCCGCGCAATGATGAATGGCATCTTTTCAAATGCCTGAGGGAACTGGAGGCGGACGCGCCGATTTCCAGAACGCAGTACAACACGATCCCACCGACGGTGGAGTATGCTCTGACTGAGAGGGGAAGAACCCTGATTCCTGCATTGGAGTCTGTCTACAGCTGGGCGGACCAGCAGATGAAGACAAAAGAAAAATGAAGGAAGGGCCAAAACAACTGACAGCATGATTCTGTTGAGGTCCTTCTGGGCCCCGGGGACCCTTCCGGACCGGCTTCATGTTTTCATAGTCTGCCAGCGACTGAATGCGCCGGGCGCCCCCCTCCCTCTGCCTGACTGTGTCCGTCCGGAGCATGCCACTTCAGCTCCGCCTGTTTCTGAATCCCTGGGCAGAAACGTTCTTCTTCAGGATGTTTTCAGGCAGAGGAGGTCCCCACAGGCGCATAAAAAGACATCCTGTACCTTGCGGTCACAGGATGTCTTTTTTTGCGCCATGGGATCAGTTCAGACGGGAACTGACACCGGTCTTCAGGGAGAAGCCAGGGATGAAACACTTTTTACTTCTTGAACATCTTGGCCAGTTTTTCACGATTCTTTTTCCGCTGTTCTGCATCAGGACCAAAAAAGTTCAGAAGACCAGCGAAGACGGAGAAACAGGAGGTTTCTATCCATCTCGGGTCAAATGGCGTGCTGCGGATCAGGGAAACAATGAACTGGATGGCGAGGAGAAGTACAAAAACTGCAACAACGGTAAGTACAGATTGTACAAGTTTGTTCATGTCAATAACTCCTTTCTTTTTTTCATTATACAGCAAATGGTGCACAATGTGTAGGCCCAAACAGAAGAATGTCATATAATGAACAGTCAGGCAAAGGTGAGCACAGCCTTCAGGATGGAGGTATATGCCAGAATACAGGTGGACCAGCAGGCATCTTTCCTGCTTTTCTGCCGTGTACCCGACCTGCCCGGCTGTTAACCGGGCACAGGAACAGGGCAGCGCGGTGCGTTGCACAAAGGGAGCGAAGGCAAAGGATACTGCATTTCCGGGACAGTGCAAATGCCGTTATGGTTTGTCATCAGGGGACTGCGGGACCATCTGTATGAGTTCTCTTTCCCCGGCGATCTCGCTCGGATAGGGATATGTGGCAGCTGTCCGTTCAAACTGCGCGAGGATATCCCTGGCCTTTGCACTGTCGCGGTCAGCCATAAGGGCCCAGGCGTATTGGGTGCGGAGAATGGAAGGGTAGTTTTTCATGGCCTTCATGATCTTCTGCAGCTCTTTTGTCATCATGGCATCCAGGACCTCTTTCCGGTTGGGGCCGATGAGCTCTATAAAGATGCGGTCAACCGTCATGAAACTGAGGTACAATCCTGGGATCCTGCCCTGAACGGAGAGCATATGTGCCATCTGTTTGTCCGCTTCTTCCAGTCTGTGTCCGTCCATCAGACGGTTGCAGGAAAAAACACCTTGGGTGGCGATGATGCTGTTGTCCATATCGGCATCCTCAGGCATGATGAACCATTCCTGCGGCATGTCCTTGAGCCGTGTGCCCCGGGAGATCATCTCATTGACCTTCATCTGGCCCCAGAAAGCTCTGACAGCTTTTTCAGAGCGCATCATGGAAAAAGCGTTGCAGCCGTCATTGTCCACCGGACCAAGATGGAGCGGCACACCATTGATGATGGCATAGGCTACACCGATCAGGGCCATGACCTGGAAAAAAACGGTCCACAGGGAAGCAGGGGGAACCAAAAGGGACAGCAGGAAAAAGAAGGCGCCGGAGATCAGGTTCATGATAACGCCCCCGAAGTTGTAAAGCAGGAACGGCATTTTCCCGTCCTGAAGGTCAGGCGGCGACATGAGGCACTGGCCGCCTGTTCCGGCAAGCGACATCCGTTTGAAGCAGAGCCTGTCTCCATTTTTTATCCACATCAGGCTGAAGATGCGGAAAGACTGGAAGCGGTAGCCCGTTGCCAGACCAAAGACCAGGTGCCCGGCTTCGTGGATCACGATCTGGAACATCATGGCGGCATATACGGAAAGGATGAACACGCCCCAGATCAGAGGCGTGCTGGGGGAGCCTGGCTGTTCCTCGAAGCGTATCAGGAGAAAACCGCATGCAGCACCGATCAGTGTATAGACCAGTACGCCGACCCATGCAGCATTTTTTTTCTTTGTTTTTTTCATTATGCATTACCTCCAGGGGAAAAATGACAGGGAACAAAGCGATGAACGTTTTCAGGACATAACTTTAAGCTGATCAGGCGTTTTCTGTCAATGCTTATTTCGTTGAGCGCACAAATGAGGTATTTTCTGTCCCTCTGGTGCATGGGATTCTTTTAATTATGTACTTTTCAGACGTTGTGCACAAATGAGTAAGTTATGAATAAGTTATGAATTTCAGGAAATGGTCTTCTTATTTTTCCTGAAGAGAGGTATAATAAAGTGGAAAGAAACAGCACAGAAATGGAAGGGCCTTCTGGAACAATTGGTCCTGACCCGTGATTTTCTTATTATTTCAGGAGGGATGCCACTATGTCCTTAAAGAAGAACCTGCTTGCGGCGATCTGTATACTGACAGTGATATTCTGCTTTCATACGGCTCTTGCAGCAGGCGCTGTACTGACCTTGCCTGAAAATCTGCAGGTCATAGAAACGGAAGCCTTTTATGGGAACACGTCCATTGGCAGTGTTGTCCTGAAGGGCAATGTCACTGAAATTCAGGCCAGGGCTTTTGCAAACTCTTCTCTGACCGATATTAACCTGCCCGACTCCATCCAAACTATTGCTGACGACGCCTTTGACGGTGTGGGACCCATCAGTGTCACCGCCAACGAAGGCAGCACTGCCTACACATGGGCCGTTGAACACGGATACATCATTCCGGCTCCCGTGCAGAATGATCCGAATGGCGGACTGAGGAGCATAACTGTCCACTGGGACGCCTCAGAAGGCGCACAAAGCTATATTGTAGCGTACGGCACATCAGATCAGTATGCGGAAGCTACAGAAATTGCAGTGACTGAAACAGGTTCTTATACCATTAAGAGCCTGCAGCCGGGCATCACGTACTATACCTGGGTAAGGGCTGTGGGCACAAAAGCGCTGAGTCCTGTTTCCAATGTCAAGAGCATGGTGACAATACCGGCTGTGCCTGAGCTTCACACACCGACAGTTACCGGCAATTCTGTCGTTCTCAGCTGGGATGAAACAGCTGGTGTTGATGTGTACCGTGTGAATTACGGCAAGACCGATTCTTACAATTCATCCGTCAGAATTAACAATATTACCACAACGACATGCACAATTTCCGGTCTTGATTATGCAACCGAGTACTTTATCTGGATTGGCGCTGCGAATGAAA
Source organism: uncultured Clostridia bacterium (assembly GCA_946538615.1). GTDB lineage: Bacteria > Bacillota > Clostridia > Christensenellales > Aristaeellaceae > UBA2943. Next base: position 2,323 of record CAMNGW010000213.1, on the reverse strand, counting down.
GCGGCGGCGTGAGAGCCACGAACCCGGTGTCAATCACGACGGAACAGGACCCGAATGCACCGGTGCAGAAGACATCCAAGGGCTATGTCAAATCAGTCATTGTCAACTGGGAAGAAGTGCCTGAGGCCACAAGCTATATCGTCTGCTATGCCACAAGCAATGATATCTCTTCTGCTGTGGAGATCCCGGATGTCACGGGGACAACATATACCATTGAAAACCTTCTGGCAGGCACAACGTATTATACCTGGGTAAAGGCTGTCAGAGCGAACGGTACCAGCGGCCCCTCCGGTGAGAAGCACGTCATAACCTATCCGGATGCGCCCACGCTGAATACCCCTGAGGTTTCCGGGAACACCATCACCCTCAGCTGGGCCCCTGTTACCGGTGCTACCGTGTACCGTCTGCATTACAACACCAAAGACAATTTCAATACTTCCACCAAAATTGACAACCTGAGAACAACCTCATATGTCATTGACAGCCTGGACTTCAATACAACCTATTATCTGTGGACCAGCGCTGCCAACGCCAGCGGCGGCCTGAGGACAATCAATTCCGTCCAGGTCACCACGGGAGATGACCCGCTCACGCCCCATCTGACAGAGATGAAAGGCGGCCTGAGGAAAGTGACCGTCAGCTGGGACGCTGTGGAAGGTGCTGACAGCTACAATGTGTATTACGGCACCAGCGGGGATATTTCCCAGGCCACAGCAGTGACGGGCATTACGGATGCCGGAAGCCATGAGATTAAGAACCTCGTTCCGGGCAAGACATATTACGCCTGGGTAAAGGCAGTCAGTGCAGGCACTGAGAGCTATCCCTCCAACCGGAGCAGCGCGATGACCTATCCCGGCGCCGCGACCCTTAAGACGCCTGAAGTGTCCGGGAACAGTGTCACCCTGAAGTGGGACGCCGTGGAGGGTGCGATCATTTACCGCATAAAATACGGCACCAACAGTGATTATGCCGAGGCAACGGAACTGATCGACAATATCCGTGACACAACGTGTACCATCGATAACCTGACTGACAACACGACCTACTGTTTCTGGATTATCACGGCCAATACAAGCGGCGGTGTACGGAATATCAATTCTGTGAGCGCAACGATCGGCACTGACCCGAATGCAGAATAAGTCCCGGCACGGCGCACGCCACGTGAAAGCTGAGATACACAGAGTATAAGGAATAAGCAGGGCCCTCCATCTTCCGGACGCAAAGATGGAGGGCCCTGCTGTATGCTGATTGCGTTCTGCAGGAAGCACCGCATATGACCAGCTGATTTGCCTGACCTGTCGCAGAAGAAGGCAATATGGCATTCCGGCTGTCAAAGCTGAAATCTGCTCCGGCAGTCCGTGATGCAGCAGAGAAGTACGGGGACGATTGAGTTTCTGAACAGAAAGAAACAAAGGGCCGCTCACCTTTTCCTCCATTCCATGGGAAGAGGTGAGCGGCTCTGTCTTTTTTACGTTGGTGCCTGACCGCTGTGGCCCGACACATAGCCGGGTTTGTGCTGCGAAGGAAACAGCCCAGTGGTAAGGAAATGGACTTTCGTTTACTGTGCAGATATCAGGCAGTCAGATCTCATTTCTGCAGTGCCAGCATGCTTATTTCAGGAAAAGCTCAATCACAGGCACGGGTGAGTCCGGCTTGATGGCAGGCAGATTGAGCACCAGCAGGCCATCGCCCTTTGCTGCGCCTTCTGAAAAATGGTCCACTTTGCCTTCGGTCATCAGGATTTCGCTGCCGTCATGCAGGAACTGGGCATAGTCCACCCGCCCTGCCAGGCCGGGCAGGAGCAGGTGCCCGAAGGGATAGGCGAACAAATGGACATAAAGGCGTGAACCATCCTCGCTCTGGGTGAAGCGGCAATCCGGGGGAAGGCTTGGCAGGATATCAGGCTCGGCCATCGTGCAGCCGTAAATGGAGCGGCCATTGGCATGCATCCATTTTTCAAATACTGAAAGTGCCGCCCGTGCCCGGCTGTCAAATTCCCCGCGGGCCGTAGGGCCCACGTTCATCAGCAGATTGCCGCCGCAGGAAACGGTATTCACCAGCATGCGGATGAGCATCTCCGGAGATTTCCATGTGCTCTCGTCCCGATGATAGCCCCAGGAACCGGAAAAGGTCTGACAGGCTTCCCATGTCACGTACTCTCCGGTATCCTTGTCCCGTATCCATTCGTTGACCTGGTACTGCTCCGGGGTCCACAGGTCCTGCTTCACATCGGCCCGGTTGTCAATGATAATGCCGGGCTGCAGTTCACGGGCCAGAGCGATCAGGGCGTCACTTTCCCATTCGTTTCTTCCTTTGCCGCGCA
>CAMNGW010000212.1 GCA_946538615.1 uncultured Clostridia bacterium | reverse complement strand
AGGCAAAGTCCTTCTGTTCAACGGAAATAGTCAGCTGGACGACCTGGCCTTTCTGCACATTTGCTCCTGTGCGGACGATCAGCTCAGCGTATTTCTGCAGTAAATTCTTGGAAATGCTCATTTCTGTGGTGCTCTCCTTTGTGTAAGTATGGCCCGGGCAGCAAGGGAACTGCCTGGCGGAGCCTTGTCAAGCCATATCGGGCATGGACCATCATAGTCTTATGATCATCATTCGTCAATTCCTTTTCAGGACGAAGACAGGGACAGGATCAGACAGATCCGGGAATGTGCCATACAGCGCCGGGTTAGTGTGGGGATCAGCTTTCAGGAACGGAACTTCTCCTGTATCAGCAACAGCCGTTGAATGTCCCTTTACTGCAGAAAATGTGCAGTTGGTATGGCAGGATAACAGATGTAATAAAGCGTGCACAGTGAGACTTAAGCCATGCACAGGAGAAGCTGTGGGACGGCCTGATTTGTCTGTACACGAAAGACATGAGGACACTTCAGAGCGTGTATCCTGTGGACTCCATAGTACAACTTGTTTCAGTACATATGCAGCAAAAAGCTCCCCGGTGGGGAGCTGAGGAAATCATTCATTCTATCGGGCAGATGGGCACCGGAAGAAAAACTTCAGCGGTACGTTCCGCAGTCTTTGCAGTATGTTGAAGTCAAGTCATTGGTGCATCCGCACTTCGGGCACCTCCAGGTTGAACCGGTATGGTTTGAGGAGTATGTTTTAGCTGGCGGCGTCTGATTTGCAGATGAGTTGGATGTTTTTGTGTTCTGTAAGCCAGACTGCTTCAGTTCTTTTACAGCTTCTGTGAGTTCATTAAGCTTGGCGTTGTTCATTTCAGCAAATTCTGCTGCTTCACCAATGGCATATGTGGCAAGTGAGCCAAGCCAGGATGCAAAACAGCCGACAGCAACCGTGATAAGTCCAATCCAGAATGTGCCCCCACCATAAGAAGAATAGTTGGAATACCCTCCAAACCATACACTCAGGCCTGATATGACACTGGCGATGATTCCGATCCAGCAGAGCACTTTCGCAAGGGTCTTTACCTTGCTTCCCACATTGTCAAACATTGAATAACCACCTTTCCCACATTCCAATGATAATGCTGGCATGTTTTAGCACAAGTGGTGGATCGTGTCAAGAGCATTATTCCCGTGGTGAGTGTCACAGGGCCCGGAAGCTTTCATGCACTGCAAATGAGAACCTGTTTCGCTGTCCTGCTTTCATGGTGTATTTCAAAGAAGGAATTTCAGAATGCAGACAGGCTCTGTTCCGGTGCAGCTTCAGCTTTTTCATTCCGGAAAGTTTCTGTCAGTGCTTCCGTCTTTCTTCCAGCCACAGATTCACCGTCGTTTGTTCTGCTTCCGCCTTCATTTATGCCGGGCTATGCTCTGCTGGTTTCAGATGTCTGTACTCCGTTCAGATCAAAGACGGCCAAGCGCCATGAATAAAGAAAACCCCGGGAAGATGGAACATAACGCTCCTTCCGTCCGGGGCAGTTTTCAAAGTCAGGTTCCGAGAGGATAGCCGCTCTGTTCCCATTCGCACAGTGCCTGCAGAGCATCTGCAGCGGCCCAGAGGTTATAGCTGAACCAGGAACTGTAAAGCCGTCCGTCTGCGTACCTTTCACTGAGCAGCCCGTCACTGGGGCACCAGCGCTCAGAGAGTACGCCATACTGGCCATATCCTGTTTTCTCAGGGTACAGTTCGAGCGTCTGCAGGAGCCACAGCATTCCGTCTTTGGCCCGCTGGGCGTGATAGGAATCACCAGTCACTTCATAAAGACGGTAAAGGTCGGCATTGATGAGTACGCCCATCGGGTGGATATGCGGGTTGGACACAGAGGTTACAGAACCGCCGCAGGCGACCCAGCCGTCCCGGATGGGAGGGTGCTCCGGCCGGGTCTTGTACCCGAACCGCCAGAGGTACTCATATTCAGCGCCCAGCTTCCACATCTCCAGTACTTCATCCGAATGCGTGTCTTCCCAAAGGATGCGGCAGGCACGGACAAAGGCGAGATTGCCTTCCTGATCAACGGCTTTCCAGGTATCCATGGGCGAACCATAGCAGTTGAGCGCCCTGACAAAGGAAGCATAGTAATGCAGGCCGCGCATGGCACACTGAAGGTAGCATTTCTCCTTAGTCAGGTGGTAGAGAAGAGCTGCGCAGGTCACGAACCAGCATCCGGCAAAGCCGTCCCAGTCCACGATAGACTTACGGTCCACAGCGTACGTGTAGCCAAAGGCGCCGTCTTCCCGCTGCAGGTCCATTACGGTATCCATGACCTTAACAGCGCAGTCAAGCCATGCAGCAGGTATATCTTTTCCGTGGTCCTTCAGGAAAGAGGCTGCATACAGAAGGCTGTAGACAGCTGTGCCGGAATTGTAGGCGCAGTGCACATCACGGACCAGGCCGTAATATGTCCACCAGCCATTGACCCGGCTGTCATTGAGCGGTTTCTGGAGATCATACAAAAGCCCGGAAGCAGGGTTATAGCATGTGCAGATCCTGTCGAACTGTGCCCGTGCCGTCCGGGCATCCGCATACTCAGATGGGTCAAAGCCCGGCATGGATTCATACAGCAGCATAGGAAGGGCCAGAACTGCGCCGCCGGTCCAGCCGATTTCAGTGACCTGCCGCCATGGCCGGAGCGTTGTCCAGTCCGGGAGCCTGCAGCAGCGGTTCGTGTATTCCTCTCCGTCCCAGTCGAGGTGGGTCAGGGTCCCGAATACGGCCTTTGCTGCCTGTGCGCAGGTTTTCCGGGCCGCGGGGGCAACATGGCGGCAGGCATATTCCTGCCGGATGATCTTATGCAGATCTTTGCGCTCCCCGGGGAAACAGTAAATGCGCCCGCTTACGGAAGCGCAGCGCGCACTGTCGCCGAGCATTTGACCTGTGGTCTGCTTGTCCACAAAGGTCACGGGATCATTGGTGAAGCCCAGGGACACGCCGCAGGTGGCTGGAAGGGCAGCAATCAGGCCGCAGTGGACGCCGTTGGCGTAGGGGTCCACAGAAAGACCGGCCACAACGGACCCGTGCATAAGGGAGACGGGCATGGCTGCGCGGTCCGCACGGAATTCCCAGAAAGGCGAGCAGAAGCGCGTGCCGGGGTACCGGCTGGTGAGCACAGGAAATTCGCCGGGCTTGATATGGTCGAGGTTGTTATCGCCATGCAGGCAGCAGGGAAGAAGATGAAAGACATCTTTTTCATCCGGCAGGTTCAGCAGAAGGCGGAGCCGGGAGGGAATGGATGTACTGAGGGTCAGCGTGTAGCGGGCTACGCACGATGCGTCCTTCTCAAAAGACACTGATGCAGTTCCCCCGGGAATGTTCCATGTGCAGTCCTCAAGGCGATCCAGCGTCCCAAGGTCGCTCCAGGCCCCGTCCTGCCAGAGGCGCAATGAAAGGGTAAATTCCATATGTACCTCCTCAGCCCTTCAGACCGCTTGTGGCAATGCCTTCCACAAAGTATTTCTGGCAGGCGAAGAAGAGCAGCATGACCGGCAGCACGGCCACAAAAGCCATAGCCATGATTTTTCCCCAGTTGACCACGGATTCAGAGTCCAGAGACATGCGAAGAGCCAGTGAAATCGGGTACTTGCGCTGGGTGCTGATAAAAATCAGGGAATTGAAGTAGTCATTATAAGTCCACAGGAACTGGAAAAGACCTGCGGAGAAGAGGGCCGGCTTCATCAGAGGGAGCAGGATGGTTGTCAGCGTGCGGAAGGTGCCGCACCCGTCCATATATGCCGAGTCGTCCAGTTCGCGGGGCACGCCGCGCAGGAACTGGATGAGCATGTAGGGGAAGAAGGAATTGCAGCACAGAAGCGCCGGAATATAGAAGGGCATATAGGAATCGATCCAGTGGAACTGGTTATAGAGCAGGTAGCGGGGAATAATGACCACAGCACCGGGAAGCATCATCAGGGCAATGAGCAGGGTAAAGAGGAACCCCTTGCCCGGGAAATCAAAGCGTGCAAAGGCATAAGCTGTAAGGCAAGCAGAGGCCACGGTGAGCAGGGTCGTGGGGATGACCAGGACAAACGTATTGATAAAGAACTGCGTGTAATCGACGCGGCTGGAACCTTTCCAGCCCTCCACATAGTTCTCAAAGTGCCACTCAGTGGGCAGAAGCGCGGTGGAGCCAAAGATCTGGCTGTTATCCTTAAAGGTGGCAAAGAACATCCAGAAAATGGGATAGAGCAGGATGAGGCCCACGACAAATATAATCAGGTAGTCCAGGAAACGGCCGTCCTTGCGGCGTTTTTTGACTTTCTGCGACATGGCTTTTCTCCTCCTTTACTCGTCCGAATAATGGACCCAGAATCTGGACGTGCCAAAGATCAGCAGTGTGAGGATCAGAATGACGATGAACTCCATCCAGGATATGGCACTGGCATAGCCCATATGGAAGTAGGAGAAGCCTTCCTGATACAGGAACATGCCGAGCACGTATGTGCTCTTGCGCGGACCGCCGCTTGTGATAATGGCAGGGCTTGTATAGTTCTGAAGCTCCTGAATGGTCTGGTTGATGAGCGTGAAGAACATGATCGGGGAGATCTGCGGAAGGGTGATATGGAAAAAGCGCTTCCACCATCCCGCACCGTCGATCTCCGCTGCTTCATAGAGTGAAGAGGGAACGTTCTTGAGTGCTGCGAGGAACATGACCATGCTGGAGCCGAACTGCCAGATTTCCAGAGCACAGACTACGCGCAGGGCGACACCGCGGGTGCCAAGGAAATGGATATTCTCCAGGCCGATTTTGGTCAGCATGGAATTGATAATGCCATTGTCCATGAACATCAGGCGCCAGAGGAGTGCAACTGCAATGCTCCCGCCAAACAGTGAAGGAATGTAATAAAGCGTGCGGATGAGATTGATGCCCCGGATGTTCCGGTTGAGGAAGACGGCAACGGCCAGCGCGAGGATAATCTTACCCGGAACGGTATAAAGCGCGAACTGAAGTGTGACACTCAGTGAGTTCCAGAAATCGCGGTCTCGCGTAAGGAGCTTGACATAATTGTCCGTACCGATGAAGTTCATCTTTCCGCCGACAGTATAGTCGTGGAAAGAGTACACAAAGGAAGAGATAAAGGGATACAGCTGAAGAATCAGAATGCCCAGAATCCATGGGATCAGGTAGAGGAAAGCCTGATAATCCCGCTTGGTGTAATGCTGTTTGCGCACAGCCTGGGAACTGCGGATCATCATAGACGGTGCTCCTTTAAAGCAAATTGTGACACAAAGAGGGAACCCTGTCCGAAGGCAGGGCTCCCTCAGGGATATGTACGATGTTACTGTTCAAGTTCTTTGAGCTGAGCGATGGTGTCGGCTGCGGCCTGGGCGGGTGTCATATCACCGTAGGCGATGGCTTCCACTGCATCATAAAGGATGTTCTTGCTTTCAGCTGTGGAGAAGATCTTGTCGTTGGGTGTTCCGCTGATGGCGACAGCGATATCAGCAGCATCGGTGACAAGCTTGGTCAGGCTGCCGTTGGCGGCGCAGATTTCACGAGCGCGGGCAGTGGGCGGGACGGAGCGGGTCGCACCGAGGGTCTCCATAGCGGTCTCGTTGGTGAAGAAATAATTCAGGAATGCAGCAGCAATCTCAGGATGCGCGCAGGTCTTGGTGATGGCGAGCACCTGGGGGGTGTTGGAGGCCCAGCCGCCATCAGTAGCATCTTCGGCTACAGGCAGGCTGCCGGCATAGTAGGTAGCGTCAGCGGGGCCGTTGGCGACCATGACGTCGACGGTGGAGATGTAGGCGAGGGCAGCGACATACTTGCCTGCGAGCCAGTTGGCATCGGACTGAATGTTGTCGCCTGCATAAGCGGCCATGTACTCGATGCTCGGGACGCATTCGCTGTCGAAGAGTTCCTTGACGAACTCATAGATCCGGGTGAGCTGCTCTTCGGTGAGGACCAGCTTGCCGTCCTGGAAGACAGCACCGTTTGTCAGCTGCTTGGCATAGCTCATAACGAAGAGGATAGCGACATAATCCTTGTTGGCGCAGAAGAGATAGACGTCCTTGTCATCGGTATTTTCGCGGACAGCCTTGCCCAGTGCGATGATATCTTCCCATTTCATTTCGTCAACAACCAGGTTCACACCGAGCTTTTCGGCCAGTTCCTTATTGACCACAATGGCAGGACCAGCGATACCGGTGGGCAGGCCGAGCTGTTTTCCGTCATAGTAGCCGTTGATCTGCTGATGAATGTAGCCTTCCTCGAAAACGGACATATCGATGGCATAATCGTCGAGGTTATAGAAATAATCGCCATTAGCCACATAGGTCGGGAAGGTTTCCGGATCGATCTGCACAATATCAGGTGCAGTTCCGCC
>CAMNGW010000211.1 GCA_946538615.1 uncultured Clostridia bacterium | reverse complement strand
CGTCTGATCATATCCGGCAGGAAATGATAGCAGATCATTGCAGGCGCAATGGTGTTCACCCTGAAGCTGATTTCATAGTCCTCTTTGGGCGTTCTGAGATAGTCTGTCCGGTAGGCAATCTGCAGTCCTGCATTATTCAGGACGATATCAATCCCGAGTTCAAGATCGTCAATTTCATGGAGCATACGCTCAACTTCCGCAAGGTTGTCCAGTTCTGCTTCCACCGCGTGCGCCTTCACGCCCAGGTTCTGAACCTCCTGGATTATCTTTTCTGTATGCTCCAGTTTTCTGCTGTGCAGCACAAGATTACAGCCCTGCTGGGCCATAAAACGGGCCGTAAGATACCCAATGCCCCGTGACGCGCCTGTAATAAACGCCCATTTATCTTTTACCTGATACTTATCCATCACCTTTCCATTTTTGTTCCATTTGCCTGTTTCCATTGCTGTAAACAAATGCATCGCCAGGGAATTCCTGCTTATCAGACCGGTACTGAGCAGACTGTACAGAGCCGGGTCACCGCGCTTTTCACAGTCATACCTGATAGCGCTTTTTCTTCCACGTGTTCCTTTGGCTCTTTCCTGGCTGTCCATATGTCTTTACCAGAACTCACCCCGCCTGCTTCAATCATAACATATCACCGGCACCGTGAAAAGTCAGCCGGTCACTTTCGCTTTGGTCCGTACCAATGTTTTCTCATACTCTGACATGCCATATTGATAATTGGGAGGCAGTTATGATCCGCGTCATGTCTTTTAATGTCCGCACACAGACCCCGCACGATGAAAAGCAACAGTTTATCTTCAGAGCCGATTTTCTCTGTTCCACGATACGCCGGCTTTGTCCGGATATGATTGGCATTCAGGAGCTGACACCTTTCATGAGAGGGCTGATGATCGAAAGGTTGCCCGAATATGCCTTTGTCGGCGGCGGCCGTGAAACGGACCGTCTTGGCGAATCCCCCTGTATTGCTTTTCTGCAGAAAAAATGGATGGCTGAAAGGCTGTCCACAGAAATACTCTCGCTTACACCCCATATTCCCGGTACAACTTTCGGGCTTGACCAGAGCCCATGTCCCCGTGCTTTTTCATCCTGTGATTTCATGCCGGTGGATGGCGGAACCCCTGTCCGCGTCATGAACATCCATACCGACCATGTTGGCGTACGGGCAAGAGAGCTTGAGATCAGTCAGCTCCTGCAGTTTTATCATGCTCAGCAGGCACTCCGTCCCATGCCAACTTTGATTACTGGAGATTTTAATGCCCTTCCAGATTCAGAGGAGATGAAGCTCCTTATGGACCATGCCTGCTTGCGGGATATCTCTGCATCTGTGCCAGGCACCTTTCACGATTATGACCGCAAGCCGCCGCAGAAAATAGATTATATCTTTGCCTGTCAGTCATGGTCCGTACAGCGTGTATGGACGCTTCATGAAAAGCAGAACGGGCTCTTTCTGTCCGACCATGATCCGATCATTGCGGATTTATCCTCAGGCACATGACATCCCGGAACAGGAAGGATCGCACCTGTTCTGCCTGTCTCTCTGTCTTCCGTTAAAGGGGACATATTTTCAGCAGGAAGCAGGGCAGATCCGGTCCATTCCTGCTGAACACATTGCGTTTTCCGGGAAGCAGGTTCCGTCCAGCTGTTTATCTCCGGCCTTTCCCTTCTGCTCCATATACGCTCGAGGGGGAAACATCCTTTATGCCGGTAGATGCTCCATAGCTGCCAATAAAGCAGGCTGTGTGCAAGCTTCCGTCCGGAAGCTCCACGGATCAGCGGGCCATCTTGTCCGCTCCAGCCGTTATGGCCCATTGTTCAATGGCCCCTGACCGCATTCTTCCATCCCGGGCCGCTGCCGGCCCATACAGAAACAGAGCACAAGGTTCTGTGTTCAGAACTTTGTGCTCTGTTTTTTTTGCCGGACTGAGATTTGAAAGGACAAGACTTTCCCTGCTGTATCAGGCCCAGGAACAGAATCCGTTACCCGCAGTGCCTGCCATGTCTGCTGTTGCACGGGATATTTCAAACAGTCTGCACCATAAAGACTTACATAACAGGTGACTTGAGCAGAGACTGCCATTCAGAAAAGGCAGCCGGTTTTTCGCAAGTTGTTACCGTTTCACAGGGCTGTCCGCTTTCTCCGCTCCGTATGATCTGTTCAATGATATCCAGTACGTGACAGGCCATTTCAGCACTTGCCAGATGTTCCCCGCCCATCCGGATGCACCTTGCCATCTGAGCAGAACCAATCCCCCGGCAATTATCCGACAGGGCAGATACACTCTTCAGGGTTTCCCAGTGTTCTTTTTTCAGGTCGTCCGGAAGATAACGGATGTCCCCGCCAAAAGTGTTCATGTCCCCGAGCTGCAGAATTCCGCCCGTTCCATGCAGGGTAAAATACGCCTGGTCCCACATGGCACTGTCCCCGTTAAGTGCGAAGGTACCCGTTACACCGCTGGCAGTCGTAAGGACAGCATTCACCTGGCTTTCATTTTCATACACATATTCCTGTCCGAATTCGGCACTGTCCGGCGCAATATTTTTACGCATGCAGCTGTGATTCCCGACCTGGGCATAAACGCGGGTGATCGGACCGAGAAGTGACACAAGTGCTGTTAAATAATAAACACCATAGTCGTAGCAGATGCCGCCTCCAGGCATACGCAGGAAGGTGTACTTGCTCGCAAGATAAGTGATATCCCTGTTGGCAACAATATGGAAGGACGTTATATCACCGATACGTTTGTCATCCAATGCTTTTTTGGCTGTCTGCACAGCTGAACCAAGAAAAGTTTCAGGCGCCACACCGATGCGCAGGCCGAGATCCTTGGCAAGTGCCAGAAGTTCCTGTGCCTGCCAGACTTCTGTAGCCAGGGTTTTCTCTGTGTACACATGTTTTCCGGCCAGTAAAGCCTGTTTGATCAAATCAAAATGTGTGGGTGCGGGTGTGAGGACCACGATCAGCTCAATATCTTCATTTTTCAGGAGCTCATCCGTGCTCATGGCCCGTATTCCATATTCCGCTGCCCTTTTTTCGGCATTTTCAATATGTTTCGCTGAGCAGGCCACAACATCCAGTCCTGAAAACTTGTTCATCATATTCTTCAGATAGATTCCGCTGATCGAACCACTGCCAATCACACCGGTCTTGACCGCTTTCATATAGAATAGTCCCCTTTCTTGTTTCCTTAAGTATATCACAAGCAAACAGACGGTCAACAGTCAGAAAGATTGTGCGCGACGGGCCAATAAGGAAACTATGACCCGCTTCAGGCCGGACAGACCAAAAAGACATGTGCAGGCACTGGACAAAAAAGATACAGTCAGTTTCCAAAATGTGGGCTGAGCGGCAGGTGCATTTTCCCGGTCATTGCGGATCTGACGGGAACAAAGACAGAACGGGCCAACCGCCTCACAGCTGACAATGAAGAATGCATTAGTCCTCCCCGGAAAGCTGTTCTGCAGATGATACGGTCCGGTTTTTGGCGGTTGGATGCAACATCCTGACAGGCCATGGAATGATCAATTACCCGTGTATCTTCTGTTCATGTCATAACCGGATAAATTCAGATCAGATATAACAAGTTTTGTTTGACAAACCCATATCCTCTATGGCATAATCTGAATAATTCAGCAGGCTTCTTCACAGCTGTCTGCCGCAGTCACCATTACATACTGAAAGGAAGTTACACCACATGAAAAAGATCCTGTCCCTTTTCCTCGCAGCTATGATGCTTCTTTCCGTTGTATCTTTCGCTTCGGCTGAAGACGTCGTGGAAATTGAATTCCAGTTCCACAAAGGCGAAACAGATGCCATTAATGCGATGACGGCTGTCATCGATGCGTTCAACGCTGAAAACCCCGGGATCCACGTGGAAATGAACACCGCCGGCAACACAGAAACCATGGTTGCGCGTTCCCAGCAGAACGACTTGCCTGATATCTTTGCCTGCCAGACCAGCGCCACATTTGAACTGATGTTTGAAGCTGGCCAGCTCATGGACCTGACTGGACAGGATTTTCTGAACAATGTCGTAGAAGGCACCCTCGCTCTCTCCGCCTATGAAGGAAAGAACTGGCGCCTTCCCTACAGCCTCAGCTGCTATGGTCTATATGTGCGCACGGACATCTTTGAAGAAAACAACCTTGCCCTGCCCACCACATGGGACGAGCTCATGGATGTATGCGAAAAACTCATGGCTGCAGGCATCTATCCTTTTGCGAACCCTGATAAAGATATGGTCTATCAGCGCATGGAACGCATGATGTCCATGCTTTCTGACAATGATGATGAATTCAAAGCCATCGCTTCCGGTGAGCTTGCTCCTCAGGATTCCAAAGTTCTCTCAACCTATGCACAGGCTTCCCTTGATATTGCCAAATACACCAATCCTCTTTCGGCAGGTGCAGGTTATGATGAGTCGTATCAGATGCTCCTCAAAGGCGAAGCAGCTATGACCATCAATGGACAATGGTCACTGGGCACTCTCCTCAACTTTGATCCTGACCTGAAAATCGCTATGATCCCGCTGCCTGATCCCACCGGTGCCCAGAGCAACGTGATTGTTTCGATCGATACAAGCTTTGTCGTTTCCTCTGCCACCGAGCATCCCGAAGAATGCCTCAAATTCTTATCCTATCTGGCCCAGACTGAAGTTGCCCAGGCCTACACGGATGTCGAAGGCAGCCCGAACGTCATCAAAGGTGTTGTCTACTCTGTCAAAGAACTTGAGAAGATCAATGATGCCATGGCACAAGGTCACACAGCCCTGAGCCTTAACGCGATCTGGCCCTCCGGACTGCGCAAAGCGCTCGGTGAAGCTGCCACCAACCTGATTGTGGACAAGGATCTTGATGCTTTCTACGAGGAAGCTCAGCTTACCATTGAGGATTATTACAACAACTGATTCCATTCCCTCAGACTGCAAGGACAAGCAACCCGATGGGGCTCACAGCTCCATCGGGCTTATCATAATCAGGAAGGGGGACATTCCCTGTGTCAGCTCCTGCAGCAAAACCAAAAAAACATGCCTTAATGCGCAAGGACCAGTTTGTGTCCTATGTGATTATGACAATTCCCGGGTTCATTCTGTATTGTGTTTTTCTCATTCTTCCCATCCTTATGGGACTTTATTATTCACTTACCAACTGGACAGGCATCGGTACAAATTTCGACTTTATCGGCTTTGACAATTACGTGAAAGTTTTCACGGGAGACAGAAAATTCGGGCAGGCCCTTACTTTTAACGCCCGGTACACTGTCATGATGGTTGTCGGTACGGTTGTTATCGGTTTTATCCTTGCCACGCTCCTCAACCGCAAGCTCAAAGGACGCACTTTTTTCAGAACACTTTACTTTTTACCTGCCGTTCTCTCCATGGTCACCGTAGGCCTTGTGTTCCGTCAGATCTACTTTTATGTTCTCCCTGTGATTGGACAGACACTTGGCATTGAAGCTCTGGCCACCAACGTGCTGTCCAGGAAAGAAACCGCCATCTATGGCGTCGTGTTTGTCAATCTCTGGCAGGGACTCGCTATGCCGACACTTCTGTTCCTGGCAGGGCTTCAGACAACGCCACAGGAACTGTACGAGGCTGCTGCCATCGACGGAGCCAACGCCTGGCAGCGTTTCCGTGCCATCACTGTCCCCTACATCCTGCCTACACTTTCCGTGGTCCTGGTTCTTACTGTAAAAGGCGGTCTGGGTGTCTATGACTATATTTCAACCATGACCGGAGGTTCATACAATACCACGTCCATTGCTTTTCTGATTTATCAGAACGCATTTGAACGCAACCGCTTCAGCTATTCAATTGCACAGGCTGTCGTTGTCGGTGTGATTATTGCAGCAATTTCCTTTGTCCAGATCAGATTTACCAATTCAAAGAAGGTGGATTAAGTGAACATAGGTAAACGCAAAGTGGATGCTGTGGCGTACATCATACTGGCGATCGGTGCCATGCTGATCCTTTTCCCGATGTACATCACGGTTGTAACCACATTTAAAACCATGCAGGAGAGCGCTTCCAGTTTCTTCACCCTTCCCACCAGCTTTTATCTGGGCAATTATAAGGAAGTGCTTGCCAACCCCACCCTGGGCTATTCATACAGGAACACGATCTTTGTTACTTTCTCGTCTCTGTTCCTGGAGTTTCTCGTCATGCCGCCCATGGCTTTTGCCATTTCCCGCGGTATGTACCACAAAAGCAAACTGTTTGCCGGCCTGTATGCCTTCTTCCTGCTTGGCATCTTTCTACCATTTCAGGTCCGCATGATGCCGCTTATGAAACTGCTCAGCTCTTTGAATATGCTGCATCCCGCCGGTCTCGTTCTTCTCTATCTGGCCCATGCCACCTGTGAGAGCATGTTCCTGTATGTTGGCTACCTGGCTACCGTGTCCCCCAGCCTCGA
>CAMNGW010000210.1 GCA_946538615.1 uncultured Clostridia bacterium | reverse complement strand
GGAGAACTGGAAAGCATTGACTGTTTCTTCTACCTTTCCGGGCGTCTCAAGGGCCTTCTGCCACAGAACACGGTCAACTTCCTCTACTGCCTGTGCAGCAGGTACCATGCCGTCATAGTACTTTTCAATCATGGCCACTGTACGGCTGACCAGGTTGCCCAGGTCGTTGGCAAGATCCGCATTGATCCTTGTAAGCATGGATTGCAAGGTGAATTCGCCGTCTGCGCCAAAGGGCATTTCACGCATGAGGAAATATCTGACAGCGTCGGAGGAGTACCGGTTGCACAGCACCACCGGGTCCACCACATTGCCGACAGATTTGCCCATTTTCTTTCCATTGATCACCAGCCAGCCATGGCCAAAGATCTGCTTGGGCAATGGCTCTCCGATGGCATGGAGCATAATCGGCCAGATGATGGAGTGGAAGCGCACAATCTCTTTGCCCACCAGGTGGACATCTGCCGGCCAGTACTTCCGGTACAGTTCGTCGTGGTCCGTTCCAAAGCCGAGAGCGGAAATGTAGTTAGTCAGTGCATCCACCCATACATAGACCGTGTGCTTGGGATCAAAGTCAACCGGAATTCCCCATTTGATGGAAGTTCTGGACACGCACAGGTCTTCAAGACCTGGCTTGAGGAAGTTGTTAATCATTTCATTGGCACGGCTTGCAGGCTGGATGAAGTCAGGATGGCTCTGGATATAATCAATCATCCAGTCCTGGTACTTGCTCATCCTGAAAAAGTAGCTTTCTTCCTTAGCGCGCTCCACAGGTCTTCCGCAGTCAGGGCAGCATCCGTCCTTCAGCTGCAGCTCGGTCCAGAAAGACTCGCAAGGCGTGCAGTACCAGCCCTCGTACTCACTTTTATAAATATCGCCCTGATCATACAGCTTTTTGAAAACCTTCTGTACACAGGCGACATGACGGTCATCCGTTGTACGGATAAAATCATCATAATCGATATCCATGAGTTTCCAGAGATCTTTGATCCCGGCAACAATATGGTCGACATAGGCTTGCGGCGTCACGCCTTTTTCTTTGGCTTTGCGTTCAATCTTGGCCCCATGTTCATCTGTGCCAGTCAGAAAATACGTATCATAGCCTGTCATTTTCTTGAAACGGGCCATAGAATCCGCAGCTGTGGAGCAGTATGCATGCCCAATGTGCAGATTGTCACTGGGATAATAAATGGGTGTTGTGATGTAGAACTTCTTCTTGTCCATTCCGTTTCCTCCATAATCCTTCGGGCACAAAAAAAGCACCCTGTCTTAAGGGGCGGATTTCTCCGCGGTGCCACCCTCATTTATCACTCTGAGCCTGATAACGGTAAGCTACCGCCGACAGCTCAATCCTTCACTGCCAGAGCTCCGAAGCCATGTTCCGCCCCGTTCCCCGACCGCTTCCCACCTTCTGCGGCTCTCTTTGCGTTTCCCGGGGCGTACTCTCTTCATCATCGCCGTGTTCCCATCATAAGCAAACCTGGTCTTATTGTCAAGAAATAAAACAAAAAACCCGGCGTAAGCCAGGCTTTTTGTTTATCATATGACCCAGGATGCCGGTGCCACCGTTTTTTCACCCGCTGCTAAGAACGGGCTGGTGCTCCGCCGCTGCTTGTTTGCCGTCCCCTAGCGTCCAGAACGGGGGCATGACAGCATCAACTTAGACAAGAGCTCCATTTTGTGAAGTGTGGGGAAAACCGGAAAGCTGCCGCACACCCCAGGAGTCAACCGATAGCTGTATTATAGGCAGCGTGCCCCATCCTGTCAAGAGGAAAATGGAAAGAATCTGTGCTTTCATGCTGTCTTTTTTTCCAGAGCCGACAGGTTATGCCATCAGAAATGCCTGCCTCCCCCTCCATGAGAGATCCCCGAGGAAGAGGTATGCATAGACGAGCCGCGCCCGCCTCCACCCCCGCTCCTTGAGCCAGAACCGCTGTCAGTGGAAATACGGCTCCTTGATACAGTCTCCCTGAGGAACTGTTCCTCATTTTTCGTCATATTGACTGAAACATTATCCGCATTAAGCGGGTATTTATAGGTTTTGCCTTTCAGAAGATAAAAACACTGTATGACAAAATACGCAATGCATGCAACAATAAGGCCTGCAAGGACAGATACAACCGCTTCTGCATTTGTCAGTTTATTGTACAGACCTGTCAGCCGCCTTCCTGTTTCCTGATCGTACCGGAACTGTCCTTCCTCGATGCCTTCACGCAGGAACTGTCCGAGTTTCCGGAGCTGAGCAAGCATTGCTTCCCCATAGTTCCCTTCATATAAAGATTCCTCAGCGCTGTCAAGGATTTCACTGATCCGGTGGTCATTCAGATAATCTGCCATAGTCCCCGCAGTGGAGAGATAGTTGTAGCGGTTCTGCATATCCAGAATGAAAAGTACGCCTGCCCGGTCCTCACCCATACCATATCCATTGAGGTCAAAAAAGTCATCTGCGTAACGGACCGTCACACTGTCATCTCCCTGCGAATCCGGTACATCCCGTGTAGTCAGGACACCAATATCCATCTGATACGCAGAAATCAGTTCATTGATGATTGTCTCCATTTCAGCAATTTCCTGGTCCGTATACACGCCCGCATGATCCAGGACCGGTGCGTGTTCTGCACACGCCGGCACACACAGAAGGCTGAGCAGCAGAAGGATCATCACCATATAAATGACCCTCCCATCATCAAAAGTGCACATGCCACCGTACCCAGCAATAAACTGAAAAGGGCCAGCTTTTTTCTGTTAAGGGGAAGTTTCCCGCAGACAGTCCCTGTCTGGCCATTCATCATGTAATAGTAAGGCTCTTCCGGAGTTTTTCCCTGATAAGTCAGAAGGTAGGCAGGAAGAAGGACATACTGTACTTTTTCCTCATATGTTCTGAATTCTGTTTTTCCTGATAAACTGTCATACGGATTCCCGCGCTTGATCAGTGCCGGTACATACCCCTTAATTTCACGTTTCATGTCCTCCTGCGCTTCCTCAATGGGCATATCCCTTATTTCAGCCAGAAATCCGCTGAGATAAGGGAATGAAAAAGGAACAAGCTTTTTCAGGTCATATGGATGCATCCCATCGGACAGTTTAGCATTCACGGACCGCAATGCCTTGCGCTGAAGATTGGAAAAACACATCTTGGCATTTCGCGACACGCGGTAATACCGCGTTGTTGTCACAACATACTGACCGCTGTTGACCGTAGATACCTTTCTGCCCTCACCTTCAAATTCCGCTTCGCCTTCGATCTTTCCGATGAAATACGGATAGTAGACGCCGCTGAGCATTTCCATCTGATCATCTGAGAGAAAACGCTTATCCAGAAATTTCTTTTTGGACAGAAAGGTTCTGAAATGAGTCTTTGCCTCATCCTGGTCAAAAGCAAACGGTATGACTGCATCGGGCCTGAAATCGTCAGAGAACCGTTCCGTAAGAACAACCGGACTGTGGCAAAAATAACACCGGGTAGCCGCTGTTGTTTCGTCCGTCACGATCTCTGCCCCACAGTTCTGGCAATGATAGGATTTCAGGGGTGTGCCCCTCACCGGAAAAAGCGCTTCAAGTTCCTCTTCCGACAGTGTGTGCGAGCACATGGGACACTCAAGACGGCCAGATCCCGGTACATACTCCAGATTATTTCCGCACGAAGGACATTTGATTGTAAGTGCACCCATTTTTCAGATCTCCTCAATGTAATTCAGATACCATATTCACCATACCACATTATTTTCCTTCTTTTCCAGCAGAACGCTCCTTCAGATGTTTTCCTTTCATAGACATTGTGCACATAATTCCTCTGTAACAGAGCCATTCCCGCGGAATATATGTCCCCCGCACCATACAAGGATTGACGGGACTTTCATACCGGATGTTTGACGAACGCAGGCTTTACCCGTATAATCATCTGCGGATATCTTGAAAGGATGGCGTATTATGCAGGATCAGATTGAATATACAGACGAGTATATTCCCCTTTTTGACGATGAAGATGGAAATGAAATAGAATTCCATATGGTAGCCAGGGTTACCCTCGGAGAAATCAGCTATGCCATACTTGAAGACCCGGAAGATGAAGAAGCCCTCATGGTTTTCTGTGTCACCTGTGACGAAGAGGGCAACGAATCTTTCGAGGCCGTAGAGGATGAAGAGGAAAGCGAAAAAGTATTTTATCTTTTTGAAGCCTGTTATGATGATTACGAAGTCGGGCAGGCCACCTGACAGCTTCCCAAAAAAACCCCATAAAGGGGTTTTTTTGTGGTTTATTTTACACTCTTTCCCTCGTTTACTGTGCCAAGTTTTTCGAGCATGATATCATAAGCACATTTGAGCTGAGGGTCATTCAGATCGGCAAAATTATACATTCCGTTGTCATCTTCCGGCAAATGGCACTCCACGTCTGGGGTTATGCCAATCTTATGGACAGCATTGCCTTCAGGTGTAAAGTACTGCGCAATGGTAAGCTGCATTCCTGCGCCTTCGTACCCGACAGGCGTGACCGCCTGAATGATTCCCTTGCCGTAGCTCTGTACGCCTACCACCGTTGCATTGGCACGCTCCTTAAGGGCACCGGTAAGAATTTCCGACGAACTGGCAGAATTCTCATTGACAAGAATCACAAGCGGGATGTCCACCTTGCCGTCCACAGAATAGGAATATCTGCGTGTCCCGTCCCTGTACTCAGTATAATAGATAACACCTTCATCCAGGAACAGGTCGGCAATGGCTTCCGCATCATCCACCCAGCCGCCAGGATTATCACGCAGGTCAACAATGAGACCCTTTGCGCCCTTTTCCTGAAGATTATTCAGGGCTTTGGAAAACATATCAGAGCAGTCGCCGGCAAATTCATAAATCATGATATAGCCCACATCGCCAATCAGGGTTGCCTCCACCCGGTTGACATTCACGATGGCACGGGTCATGACCGTTTCGATTTCTTCTCCGTCCCTTACAAATGTCACATGGACATCCGTCCCCGGCGTTCCCCGCATGATGTCAACAGCATCCGAAAGATTCTCCGCTGTCACATACAGGTCTTCCACCTTATAGAGAATATCGCCGCGCTGGACACCGACTTTTTCTGCCGGACTGTCTGTAAAAATACGCATAGCCGTACAGATCCCGGTCTGATAATTGGCAGAAATCAGGATGCCTACACCGGCATATTCACCCTCGTCGTCTTCCCACATTTCTGCATATTCTTCAGGCGTATAATAGTAGGTATAAGGATCTCCGATTGCTTCAAGCATGCCGGCCGCTGCACCGTTAAGCAGTCCTGTCTCATCAACATCCTGATAATAGTTTTCTTCAACGAGCGCCATGATCTGGAGCAGTGTATCGTATTTCTGATACGATTCATACTCTTCACGGGAAATAGTCACCGTATCACCTGCATCATTGGCAGTAACGGTACTCGCCATGCTGTTTTGCGGTTTTCGCAGGAGGCTCTTCAGTCCAAGCATGGAAACAGACGTACAGCTGCTGCACACAAGAAGCATCACAATGAGTACAAAAAGAAGCCAACCTTTTTTTCTCATGCTATTCTATCCAATCCTTTTCTTTAAGGTATACCCAGGGTCTGTTTCATATCCATATAGGCGGCCTGTAACTGGGGATCCGTCAGGTCTCCCAGCGTGTACATTCCATTGTCCCCCTCTTCCAGGGCAACTTCGATATCAGGTGCTATGCCTACTTTGTGGACTTCTGTCCCATTGGGAGTAAAATACTGAGCCACGGTCATCTGCATGGCATCACCTTTTTCATCCACCTGAAGGAGATGCTGTACCACACCTTTTCCGTAACTTGTCTTGCCTATCACATGTGAGCCCAGACGGTCTCTGAGTGCGCCTGTTACCAGTTCTGAGCATGAAGCACTGTTTTCATTGACGATGATATTTACCGGGATATCCAGCTTTCCTTTATGCGTATAATAGTTTTGTCTCTGCCCGTTCCGGTAGACCATGTATGTCAGAATGCCTTCATCAAGAAAGTGGTCGGATACAGAAATTGCGTCATCCAATATGCCGCCAGGATTGTCACGCAGGTCAAGAATAATCCCTTTTGCCCCCTGCTTGATCAGTTTGTCAAGCGCGTCTGTAAAACCTTGTGCACAATCTCCCATAAATTCCCAGAGCCGGATATACCCTATCCCGTCCAGCATGCAGGATTCGACACGGTTGATTGAGATATGCGCCCTTCCGATTTTCTTCACCAGCGTCTCTTCCCCACGAAGAAAAGTCACCTCAACCTCAGTTCCCTCTGTGCCCCGCATAATATTGACCGCATCCTGAATGGTGTCCGGCGTCACTGCGAGGTCTTCCACTTTGACAAGAATGTCTCCCCGATGGACATCCGCTTCTTCAGCCGGGGAACCTGCAAAAACACGGCTGATGGTGGAGAATCCGGTTGTATAGCTCGTTGAAATCTGGATGCCGATTCCTGCATACTCCCCATTCTGGTGCTCCAGAAAATCCTGGAACTGCGCGGCAGAATAATA
>CAMNGW010000209.1 GCA_946538615.1 uncultured Clostridia bacterium | reverse complement strand
CTCGAAATCAGGTGTACGGCAACGTACCGTGGGTTCGAATCCCACCCGCTCCGCTTAAGTCACACATCAGTGTGGCTTTTCTTTTTGGGCTCCTTTGCTGCCATGGGCACAGCTCCGCCCTCAGGCATGCCGAGCCAGCAGCCTGTAACCATTTGCTATACTGCAGACCTTTGTCATCCGCAACACCCTCGCACGATACCTGCAGTCTGCTCTGCTTATGTCTTCCTATGGCACAAGGGCATAGAATGACAACTAGATTCTAGCATATCTTCATCAGACTGTCACCTTTTCAGAAAGATTTGCAGATTTTTTGTTACAATTATGTCGGATTTTTTGTGGATTTTTTTTGTGGTTGTTTCAGTATGACATATTTTTATTGAAATTATCAGTGTTCTTTTTGTTTCTCTTGCGCCATATGTTCCCTTCCGCTATACTGTCCTGGCAATCAAGTTTCAGGGTGATCTTATGAAAAAAACCATAGGGATTCTTGCCCATGTCGACGCCGGCAAGACAACCTTTTCCGAATCTGTGCTTTATCTGACCGGTGCCATACGAAAAAAGGGCCGCGTGGACCATCAGGATACTTTTCTGGATAATGACCCTCTTGAAATGGCAAGAGGCATTACCATTTTCTCCGGACAGGCCCACTTTACTGCTCAGAACGATGACGTGTACTGGCTCGACACACCGGGACATGCTGATTTTTCTTCTGAAATGGCAAGGTCCGTTTCTGTGATGGACTATGCTGTCCTTCTGATCTCTGCTTCTGACGGTGTCCAGTCCCATACCGAAAAAGTATGGCAGATCCTCCTCGAACAGCATGTGCCCGTCTTTGTGTTTATCAATAAATGCGACCGTAATGACGTTGATCCGGATGCTGTTATAAAGGAGATGAAACAGCGTCTCTCCGAGGATATCCTTGATCTGAGGCACTTTCGTGAGAGGCTGACTGATGACGCTGCACTGACCGAACAGCTCGCCGGGTACGACGAGACGCTCATGGAGCACTATTTCCGTGGGGATACCGATGAGGCCCTTTGGGATTCTTCTCTCACATCCCTGATCCGTTCCCGCAGTGTCTTCCCTGTCATGTGCGGCTCTGCGCTTACAGGCGAAGGTGTTGAGGGGTTCCTTCACTTTGTCCTGCGGCATACACCCACAAATTATTCTCCGGCAGGGGAACTCAGGGCACTGTGCTACCGGGTCCGTCATGAAGATGGCGGTAAGAGATTCTGTTTCCTCAAACTCCTGAGCGGTACATTAACGGTAAAAGCTCCGATTGGCAATCTGCAGGAGAAGGTCAATGAGATCCGTATCTATTCCGGCCTGAAATACCAGCGCGTCAATGAAGCCCATGCGGGGGACCTTATCGCTGTCCCCCTCACCCAGATGCGGATCGGTGACACGATCGGCGATGCATCTCCGATGCGTTCCCCCTTCAGAGCCATGACCAGTGCTGCTTTGCTGTATGATCAGGTTCCTGCCTCCAGGATGCTGGAAATCATGCGGATGCTTGAGGATGAAGATCCCTGCCTCGGCGTGCGCAATGACGGCGATGCCATCTCCGTACAGGTGATTGGCCCCATGCAGCTGGAAATCCTCGCCCAGCAGATTCTGGACCGGTTTGGAATCAGTGTCTCCTTCGGACCTCCCCGCATCCTCTACCATGAAACGGTCAGCGCGCCTGTCATCGGCATAGGCCACTATGAACCCCTGCGGCATTATGCCGAAGTCCATCTGCGCTTATCACCCGCACCCAGAGGGTCAGGCATACACTTCCGGTCCTATGCTCATGTGGATGACCTCTCCCTGAACTGGCAGCGTCTCATAGCCACGCATGTCTATGAGAAGGAACACAAGGGCGTGCTTACGGGCAGTCCTCTGACGGATGTTTATATTGATCTTCTGTGCGGCCGTGACCATCTCAAGCACACAGAGGGCGGTGACTTCCGGCAGGCAACCTACCGTGCCATCCGCAATGCTCTCATGTATGCCGACTCAGTCCTTCTCGAACCTGTCTGCCGTTTTGAGATCCGCATTCCTTCCGACCAGTGGGGCACGCTTGCCGGGGAACTAAGCCGCTTGCAGGCAGACTGTGAACCTGTCGAATACATGCAGAGCGCCTGCCGGGTCCGAGGCACTGCCGTTTATGCGCGTTTTCTTCCATTTCAGGACGTTTTCCCCAGACTTACCCACGGTCTTGGAACGCTGCAGGTCTTCCTCGACCATGAAGTTTCCTGTCACAACACACAGGAGGTGATCCAGCAAAAGCATTACAATCCTCTTGCTGACGATACCCCTGACTCCGTGTTCTGTTCCCATGGTGCCGGGTTCACCGTCGCCTGGGACCATGTACGGGACTTCGCCCACCTTGAAACACCCGCTTCCGATGTTCTGAAAGAAACAAAACTTGACTGATCTGTTAAAGGAGGTCATTGCATGTCCAGACGAGTCCAGCAGCTATTTATGCTTGTTGCTGCAATGCTGCTTCTGTATCTTTCCGGTACCGCTCTTCCCCCTGTACCCGCCGTCATCTGCATGGTGCTTGCCCTGGTCCTCACCACGGTCTGTCTGGTACAAATGATACGGAGCGTGAAAAAATGAAACGGTTCCTGTACCTCATGCTGGCTCTCCTGCTCGTCCCCTGCACGGCCTTTTCCGCGAGCCGCATCATGGTGGTCAGCGATACCCATTTTCTTGCCCCTGAACTGTATAAAGGTTCTGAACTGTTTTTGCAGGCCATGGCAGCGGGCGATGGCAAGCTCGTTCAGGCCTCTGACATTCTCCTCCCGGCTCTGATTGCTCAGGCCAAAGCTGAAGCGCCGGACGCACTCGTCATCACCGGCGATCTTACCTTCAACGGTGAAAGAGCGTCCCATGAGATGCTGAGCAAAGCATTGCGCTCCCTTATCCAGGACGGGATTCCTGTCTGGGTCCTTCCCGGCAACCATGATATCAATGTGCGCTCGGCACGCGTTTTTGACCATTATGCCTACTTCCCCACAGATACTGTCACAAGTGATGCGTTCTGTGAGATCTATCATGACATGCTGGGAACGCTGGATGGCACGCAGCCGGGCATCTGCTATACAGCAGACATCTCAGATACGGTCTCCCTTTTGATGCTGGACTGTGCCTGTTATGAGCCCGATGCCCAGGTTTTTGGTCTCGCAGACCCTTCCCGGCTCGCCTGGGCTGAAGAAACCCTTGCCTCCTGCCAAGAAAGCGGCAGAACGGTCATCTCCTGCACCCATCACTCCGTGGTGCCCCACACAAGCCTTTGGCAGGAGAATTTTGTGATATGGAACCATCAGACCTTGCTTGATACGCTGTGCAGATATGGGGTGCCGGTCAACCTGTCCGGGCACCTGCATATTCAGCACATCGCCAAACAGGGCCTGTATGATATCGCCAGTGGAGCCTTTGCGATTTTTCCCCACAGGTATGGTATCCTGACCATCGAAGAAGATGAGATGCATTATGAAAGCCATACCCTTGACGAAACTTTCCTGCCGGAAGGGTTCATGGATATGAGCCGTGAATGGTTCAGAACCACGTCAATCAGCAAGACCCGGTCTTCCCTGGATGCCCTCCAGATACCGGAAAACCAGGTCCGTGCCATGCTGGATTATGCTGCAGACCTGAACCTTGCCTATTTCACAGGTTCCTTAACAGAGGGCGGCCGGACCTGGATGGATCATGAGGCATATGACATGTGGACCGCTTTCAGGGATACGCTTCCCTTTGCCCAGTACCTGGACCTGATACTGAAAGAGGCGAGCCGCAACGCGCTCGCCATCCCTTAAGCTTTCGTACTGAAACGGTTCCTGTCGGTCTTTTCCACAGGTGTAGGTTTGATTTCCCCTGCCTTCATAAGTGCATTCCTGGTGAGAAGAGGACCAACAAGTTCATAGATCAGGACGCCAAACAGGGTGATGTTGCGGATCAGTGAAGCCTCAGACCCACCGAGGACGGCCGCCTGGTTGCACATACCCAGAGCAACGCCTGCCTGAGGCAGAAGGGTAATGCCCAGGTATTTGACGACATTGCTGTCACATTTCATCAACCGGCTGCTTTCACGTGCCCCACAGTACTTGCCCAGGGAACGGAAAACAATATAAAACGCGCCGATCAGCACGTACTGCCAATTGCTGAACACGCCCAGGTCCAGACCGGCACCGCTTAACACAAAAAAGGTTGCGTTGAGCGGTGCTGTCCATTTCTCGGCCCGCTTCATAATATCATCTGAAAAATCGGACATGTTGCAAAACACAGTACCGAGCATCATGCACACAAGAAGGGAAGAAAAGGAGATGGTCGCGCTTCCCAGCGGGATTTCCAGATAGGACAGGGCGATGGTCATGAGAACAAAGGAGATCGTCATGGAAAGCCGGTTGGAGTTGGAGTAGAAAAGCTTTTCCAGCTTGGACATGACAAAGCCCAGGAAACTGCCCAGGATCAGACTGGCAATGATCTCCAGGAAGGGATTGAGTGCAATAGAAATCATATCCAGATTGCCGCCCTGCATAGCGCGTGCCATGCCAAAAGAAACGGAGAAAACAACAAGGCCCACAGCATCGTCCAAAGCTACAATAGGAAGCAGCAGTCTGGTTAAAGGGCCATCTGCCTTGTACTGTCTGACAACCATGAGTGTTGCAGCCGGTGCTGTCGCTGTTGCAATAGCGCCCATGGTAATGACAACGCTCACCGGCAAAATTTCCGGTCCAAGAATCAGATGCATGACAAACAGGATAACATCCACAAAAACGCAAGCAGTAAGGGCCTGCAGGATGCCTATAACCGTAGCCGCTTTACCTGTGTGCTGAAGTTCAGAAAGCTTGAATTCACTGCCAATAGAAAAGGCAATAAAACCCAAAGCAGCATCGTTGAGAATGCTCACCTGTGCAAGTTCCTCAAAAGATCCGAACCCCACACCGGCAATTCCAAGACGTCCAAGGAAAAAAGGTCCGATCAGCAAGCCTGCAATAAGAAAGGCCGTAACATCAGGGAAATTCAGGTGCATGACCTTAAACACACGAGTAAACATAAGCCCTGCAAACAGAGCAACCGCCACCCACAGAAACAGGTTCATGTTCATAAGAAAATACGCCTCCATTACGAGCACGCATTATACCCTTAGTTGGTCCTTCCTTCAATCACCTTTTCTGGTCATTTAACTGCCTTTTGTGCCATATCTTCCGCCTTCATTTCCGCAGCTGATCCATTGCCCCCTCCTGACCTTTCAGTCCCGTCTTACAAATACAGTGTCCTGTAACAGGAAAAAGCTGACTGTACATCAGTCAGCCTTTTCCTGTTTTCTATAAAGATGTTTCATTTGCCTGACCGCCCGGACCCGGGGCCGTCGCGGAGAGCGCATTACTTGTGTCCATTCGGCGCATATTGCCAGGCATATTCAATGGCTTCTTCGTTGTAACTGACAACTTTATTCGATCCGTGTGTCCGGCTGTTGGTAAAATGCAGGCACACCTGACCTACCAGATTGTTATCCGGGATCGTGTCGCCGTCAGAGTTGTGGGGTACGCCGTAGAGTGCGCAGGCAAAGGTACGTGTACCGATCGTGACGAGACAGGGCCTGCGCTGCCAGTGGGTTTTTTCCTTGATATCGCTTGCCCTGGAGACACCATAAATCCGGCACAGTCTTGCCGTATCTGCCGCCGTCAGTGTTTCAATATCGGCATGGTTGCCGCCGGACCAGCGGTGGGCCCACCATACAATGCCTGTCCTGACATCATAGATTTTAAAATTGCTGCCCTTGGGGATCAGTTCCTGAATGCCACCTGTGAACCAGTCGATCTTCTCTGCCGGATAAATGACCATGCTCAGATCCGAATAGTCGCTCCGTCCCACGGCAACGGTCCCAAAGAGTGCATGCTGAGTATTTGCATCTGCAATGCCGTCTGATGTCAGCCCCTTGGTCGACTGGAAAGATTTGACAGCATTGGATACGGCAGTCGTATACTCCGATGTCACACTTCCTTTGTAATACCCCTGGTTGATCAGTTCCTGAACAAGATTGCGGACTGCTGTTCCTGAGCTGCCTACCTTGAGTGTGGCATAAGTCGCTTCAACCTGATCCTGGCTGACATTGGTGCTTGAACCTGAAGTCGGTGTTGCTGCGGGCGTATTATTGCCCGAACTGTCCACTTCTGTTACACAGTCACTTCTGATGTAGCCAGTACCTACAGCTGTATTCACTTTGTACCAGCTGTAGCCGGATGCTGTCTTCTTCTCATAATACGCATAAGTCGTGCCCGCATTCACACGTCCAAGTATATTCCTTCCCGCTGGTGCTGTCCGGACATTGACACCACTCTTGGTCGTCCTGACATAGCCAATGATGTTCCCTGTGGTTGAACTGTTCTGTTCGGGTGCTGCCGTCACTTCCGGCGTCGAACCGCTGATGACCCGGATGCAGTCCCCCCGGACCCAGTATTCCCTGTTACGGTAAATCACATGATACCATGTGTATCCGCCGCCCGTGGTGATCCCCACGGCCTTGAGCCGGCGCCCCCCTCGGGTCAGG
>CAMNGW010000208.1 GCA_946538615.1 uncultured Clostridia bacterium | reverse complement strand
CTCATATCATAGATATCGGCTTCATCCAGGTGAACATTCACAAAATCTCCCGGAACCAGGGAGCGCTCAGGGGACGTGAAGAAAATGAGACCGTCAGCTTCGGGCGACTCACGTTCACTTCGTCCTTCATAGATGCTTTCATTTTGCCCCGTGACCAGAACTTTGACTGTATCTCCAATGCGTTGCCGGTTTTTCCTCTCGGAAATAGTAGCCTGAAGTCTCATCAGGCGGTCCAGCCGTTCCTGCTTGATGTCTTCGTCTATCTGATCCGGCAGTCTGGCTGCAGGCGTGTCCTCTTCCGGAGAATAAGCAAATGCGCCAAGACGGTCAAATTCAGCTTCCTCAATAAAATCAAGCAGTTCCTGGAACTGCGATTCCGTTTCCCCGGGGAAACCAACAATAATAGAAGTCCTTAAAGTAATATCTCTTTCACGGGCAAGACGGATACATCTGCGGATGTCTTCAGAAGTCCCTCTGCGGTGCATGCGCTTGAGGATACTGTCATTAATATGCTGGATGGGAATATCCAGATAACGGCAAACATTTTCACGATTTGCCATGAGATCAAGGAGCGCTTCGTTTGTTTCGTCAGGATAACAGTAAAGAACGCGCAGCCATGCCACTTCGGGGATATCAGCTATCTCAGCCATGAGGTCCGGCAGATATGTGTGGTCTTGCCAGTCTGTGCCGTACCGTGTGGTGTCCTGAGCAACAAGGATATATTCCTTGACGCCTTCAGAAGCCAGAAGCCTGACTTCGTCAAGAATAGCCTCTTTACTGCGGGAACGGTAATTTCCGCGGATCAGCGGAATGGCGCAGAATGTGCACCGGTTGGAACAGCCTTCGCCAATGCGGACATAAGCTGAGTAACCCGGCGTAATCAGAACACGACTGTGTTCCAGAAAAACATGGGGGTCTACGGTGCTGCAGTACCGCTGTCCAGTGATCAGCGCTTTCTCAATCAGATCGGGAAGCAGGGTGTACTGATTGACACCTAACAGGATATCAATTTCTGGAATATCATCAAACAAAGCCTGAGCATACCGCTGTGTAAGGCAGCCTGTTACGACCAGCAGCCTGCATTTCCCGCGCTGTTTATATTTTGCCATTTCAAAGATGGTATCGATAGATTCCTCTTTGGCAGGACCGATAAAACCGCAGGTATTGACAAAAAGAACATCAGCTTGCTCGAGGTGGGAAGTTATTTCATAATTGTGCTCGACGAGAAGACCAAGTGCAGTCTCGGTATCAACCTGATTTTTATTGCACCCCAAGGATACAGCACCGACTTTTGTTTTATACATCATGATTCCTCACATCATTGTTGTCAGGACTGAAAAAGTATAATGAACGAAACACGGTTGCATCTTATCATATCCCGGAGAGCTTGTAAATGTTCAGCCTTGATGGAAAAAAGCTCTCTTGTTACAATAAAGCAAGGAGGTGCGGACATGCAGAATGTGGTGCTTACTGGCGCAACGGGCGCCATTGGGAATGCTCTGATTCAGATTCTGGTGCAGCAAGGGACGCATGTGTTTGCTTTTGTAAGACCGGGTTCCCCCAGAAATCTGCAAATGGTCAAAGACCCATTAGTGACAAAGATCTGCTGTGCTCTGGAAGAACTGGACCATTTTGATGTGTCCGGGATGCCAAAGTGCGATGCTTTTTTTCATATGGGGTGGGCAGGTACAACGGGAAAGGACAGGGACAACCTGTTTATCCAGAACAGGAACGTTAAAAACAGTCTTGATGCGGTGGAACTGGCCAGCAGGCTCGGATGTGAGGTATTTGTAGGTGTAGGGTCCCAAGCAGAGTATGGAAGATGCATGGACCAGCTCACACCGCAGACTCCTGTTTTTCCTGAAAACGGATATGGTATGGGCAAACTGTGTGCGGGGCAGATGACACGCCTGAGGGCTCAGCAGCTCGGCTTAAGACATGTCTGGGCAAGGATCCTGAGCGTGTACGGACCGCATGACGGCATGCAGAATCTGATACCTTCAATCATGGCATCCCTTATGCGGGGGGAGCCGCCGGCAGCAACTGCCGGGGAACAGATATGGAGTTTCCTGTACAGTGAGGATGCCGCAGACGCCCTCCTTAATATGGCGGAATCCGGTGCGGATGGAGAGGTTTATGTGCTGGGCGGGAAAGAGAGGGCAACTTTAAAATCTTTTCTTGAAATTGTACAGGATGTGGTTGCACCGGATATAAAAATCCGCTTTGGTGCGATCCCGTACCGTGAGGGTCAGGTTATGCATCTGTTCTGTGATCTTACAAAAACGGAACGGGATTTATCCTGGAAACCGCATACAGAGTTCAGGAACGGAATCCTCAGGACAATGCAATGGATGAAAACGGAGAACTTCTGAGAAATGTACGGATCGGGGCGTTTCCTGTCCGGTTTCAGAAGAAAAGCCGTCTGACTCTCAGACGGTTTTTGGTTTACCATGAACAATAAGCAGTGACAGTTCCAATCACATTGATGACAGCCCCCATCATAAACAAGGGAAGCTGAAAGATGGTGAACCGTTCAGATTTGGGTCCCAGACAGAGTATACCCAGGAACAGAAAAGGCATAAGGTCGACAAAATACCGGTTACCGAACTGGTATCCGCCAAGCGTACGGTGCATGCAGGTAAGAAGAATATGGACGATGGAAAGAATGGGCAGCATGATACAAAGAATGGGATTTCTGTGGGACCTTACGGCAGAGACAAAAGCAAGCAGGAAAGACACAGAGAAGGGGCAGATCAGAAAAAAAGCATTTGTATCAATGTACTGAAAAACCAGTTTCCCGGAGACGGGATCGGCATTTGGCAGCCGGAAAAGCATGAGAAGATGCTCCGGAACATAACTCAAGGAGAACTGACCGCGTTCGGCACGGACAAACTCAGGAAGATAATTATGGCCAAATTCGACAGGGTTACCGAAACGTAAGGTGTTAAGTATCATATAGGAAGCTGCAATTAGAGTAGGTGCCAGGGCCCAGATCAGGTGGCTGTAAATCCAGCGGGGTACAGATTTGTCTTTCTCATTCTGTCTGAGGAGATAGAACAGAAGCGGAAGATACAGTATGGTGAAGGGACGGCAGCCCACAGCGCAGGCCCAGAAGGCAAGTGAGAAACCGCCCCGGTTTTCAACGGCGCACAGGAGAGAGAGCATAGACAGAGAAAATGCCATCACCTGGGCCATAAACCATACATATCCGGTTTGTCCGATAAAGAGATATCCGCTTCCCAGGTAAAGGAAAAGCGACCAGAACACAGCGCAGACGGGGGAGACATCAAACAGAAAACACAGGCGTACCGCGCAGATCACGCCGATGAGTGTAAAACTCCACACAATCAGGAAATCCGGTGTCTGGTCCGTAAAAAAAGCAAAAGGAAGAAGAACATAAGAAGGAAATGGTGGAAAACTGACATAATATTTTTCCTGATAAATGGCAAGTTCCAGCCAAGGGTAATCTTTTCCGAGGTCAAGACGGCCCTCTAGCCATGATTTTGCCTGCAGTGTATAGGAATTGTAGGGGTTGCCGGTCCAGGGCCAGAGCCCTGTGAAGCATGAGATGCAGAGCATAACGATAATCATGCATGCTGTGCAAATGATGTAGACATCAGTATCCCGCAATCGGTAATGTCCCGGAGAATACAATCGGATTTTTGCCATAGGGAGCCTCCTGTAAACATTAAGAATATCATAATGTTTTGATGGAAACACTGTCAAGAGAAGGTCGTGAATTGACACTCATTCAGGCAAGTGCTATGATCAGTAATTGAAATAAGTCGTAGAGGAAGGGGGCAGAAATGATTGCAACGCTTACTTCGGCGGATCAGAAACCATCGTGGTGATATCGTTGTTGGCATGCTGAAGGTGATAGCGTATCTGGGCCTGTTCGCGGCTTTTTTTCTGTTTATGTCGATTAACAACTGGCAGCTGAAGCACCCATCCAGAACTTTGGCAACGACTCTGCTCACCTGGTGTGCAATGACAGGTTTTATGCACGGGGTTTATGGCGGCTATGATATCGGACGCAAGAAGAGCAAGCCTATCATAACCAATATGACGCTGGGGGTAATTGTTACAGATTTTGTGACGTACCTTCAGCTTCAGATCATGAACGTCAACGCAAACAAAAATACTTCGCTGGAATTTTTCGGCAAGGATTTTGGTTACCTGGTTCTGACTGTTCTGATACAGGCGATATTTCTGATCGCTATTGTAAGGTATGGCAACCATCTCTTTTTTTCAATTTACCCGCCGAAACGGTGTCTTCTGATTCTGGGTGAAATGGAAGAAAAGGCAGCCATTATTGATAAGCTGAATCACTTCCGTCTTCAGTGGCAGGTAGCCGATGCTGTGACCTGGCGGGAGAAGGAACTCCGCTCCAGGATCGAGGCTGCTGAGGTTGTTTTTATTGCAGATGTGCCGGGCGGCGAGACTATGCGTATCCTGGAAATTTGCTATGATCTGCACAGGGATGTTTTGTGCAAGGCCCAATTGCAGGATATTATGCTGTCATCGGCGCAGCAGATCGTGATAGATGATGCCCCATTCCTTGAAATGGATTATCATAAAATGACACTTTGGCAGCGGATTGTCAAGCGGATGGGCGACATTTTCATTTCAATGGTGATTCTCATTTTACTTTCGCCTCTTATGATGATCATAGCATTATGGATCCGGCACGAAGATCATGGTCCGGCTATTTTTAAACAGTCACGCATGACAATTGGAGGACGCTATTTTACCATATATAAGTTCCGTACCATGTATGTGCATCAGGAACTGAGTGCAGTTTCCGCTACGCAGGATGATCCGAGAGTGACTCGTGTCGGACGGATACTCAGAAGAACGCGTCTTGACGAACTGCCCCAATTCTGGAACATATTCTGCGGTGATATGACGCTGGTGGGTCCACGGCCGGAAATGCTGGACAATGTTGAAAAATACAAGTCAAAAATGCCAACATTTGTGTACCGTGAGAAAGTGAAAGCCGGTTTGACAGGATATGCTCAGATTGAAGGCAAGTACAACACTTCACCGGAAGATAAATTGATGCTGGATCTGATGTATATCGAAAATTTCTCCCTGCTTAATGATGTCCGGCTTCTTTTCAGGACGCTGACGGTGTTGTTCCGCCGCGATTCTACTGAAGGGTTTCAGGTACAACAGGAGCCCATACAAAAGCAATCGAACAGGTCCCGGAATGTAAAAATCAAGAAAGGTTGATAGGAATGCAAACGACTCTTCTCATCATGGCCGCCGGGCTGGGGTCACGCTATGGAGGCAACAAACAAATCGACCAGATTGGACCCAACGGTGAGATTCTCATGGAGTATTCGATCCATGATGCAGTTGAAGCAGGCTTTGACAAGGTGGTTTTTGTTCTCAAGCCTGAGATGAAAAATCTATTTGAAGAGATGGTCGGTCATAAAATAGCCCGAAAAGTTCATGTGGAATATGCTTTTCAGGATTATTCTTCACTTCCTGAAGGGTTTACGCCCCCGCAGGGAAGAACAAAGCCTTACGGAACAGTACACGCTGTACTTTGTGCCAAAGATGTCATCAATGAACCTTTTGCCGTGATTAATGCAGACGATTATTATGGACGGGATGCTTTCAGCGCGATGGCACAGTCTCTTCACAGTATGAGGGGAAAAAAGACAGCAGCATCCATGGTGGCGTATGACCTTCACAATACTGTCTCAGAGAATGGGTCGGTCACCCGGGGAGTGTGTGAAAAAGATAAGAATGGCCATCTTCTGAAAGTAACAGAGACATATAAGATTATGCCTGCTGAAGATGGAACGATCAGAGATTACGCCACAAGCGAGCAGGGGATCATTCTTGACCCGAATGCATTGGTTTCTATGAACTTCTGGGGTTTTACGCCCTGGTTCTTTGAGGCGGCACAAGAGCATTTCAACACTTTCCTTGCGCAGGCACATGCCAACCCGCTGAAGTGTGAATACGTGCTTCCTACACTTGTCGATGAGCTTATGCATGATTCGGGGCTGCAGGTCGATGTCCTGAATACCCATGCTGTCTGGTTTGGAATGACCTATCAGGAAGATAAAGCTTATGTAATGGGCGAACTGAAGAAGCTCCATGATGAAGGTTTCTATCCTTCTGAACTCTGATGGATACGGATATAATAGGAGGGGCACTGATTATGAAAATTCTGACAACAGGCGGCGCGGGTTTTATTGGTTCGCACACATGTGTTGAACTGTTGAATGCAGGACATGATGTGGTGGTTGTGGACAATTTTGTGAACAGCAATCCGGAAGCGGTCCGTCGGGTAGAAAAACTGACCGGGAAAACCGTTAAGCTCTATGAAGCCGATGTAGCCGATAAAGAGGCTATGGATCAGATTTTCAATGAGAATGAGTTTGATGCTGTGATCCACTTTGCAGGACTCAAAGCAGTAGGTGAAAGTGTTTCACAGCCATTGCGCTATTATCGGAACAATCTGGATTCAACCCTGACACTGACAGAAACTATGGCTAAACATCAGGTCAAGCGGATTGTTTTTTCCTCCTCTGC
>CAMNGW010000207.1 GCA_946538615.1 uncultured Clostridia bacterium | reverse complement strand
TGTTCCGTGAAGACAAGCGGTATTCCCTGAATTATGCCGCAGTCTGTGCCGGACTGGATTACGGATACGCGCGGGGCGAAGACTCGGATGACTGGCTGTTTGAGGACGTCACGTTTGAGAACGCAGAACTGCTGTTCCGCTGGGAAGAGAACATGTACAACCGTATCAACATCCCGCTGCATCATGT
Source organism: uncultured Clostridia bacterium (assembly GCA_946538615.1). Classification (GTDB taxonomy): domain Bacteria; phylum Bacillota; class Clostridia; order Christensenellales; family Aristaeellaceae; genus UBA2943. The sequence goes on along the minus strand of CAMNGW010000207.1, from coordinate 6,422 downwards.
TGTATTTGACCGCTGCCGGGCCCTGAACCTGGTCTTTCCATGCCTTGTCGATGCCGCAGACGGTTCTGCAATCGATTTGACATTCCGTGACTGCGAGTTCACATGTGCGCATGAAGACGCGCGCTGCGAAGGCCTGTTCCTGCGAGGAAAGAATTTCCGCCGCCTGAAGATGGACCATGTCGTGCTCCGCGGTTACCAGGACCGTCCATTCGATCTCACCGGTGTCGGGAGTGTGGAGCTGCGCCATGTATGCATTGAACATCCTCTGACAGCGGACTGCCTGCCGCCGGAGAGCGCGCGGACCATCCGCATCACTGCGGAAGACACGCCCACAAGACTGGGACGCGAGACCGCACCCGGTACCACCTCATTATACCTTCCGGTGGATGCGGATGAAGCGTTCCGCGGTGCCCTGCCATGGATCCCGGGTCCACTGCAGAACTGAGAGCGGGCCAACAACGGGAGGAATATGACACATGAACGGTAAAGAACGTATCCGCAATACCATAGCCGGCCGGCCGGTTGACCATGTGCCCACATCATGGTATCAGCACTTCCCGGACCAGCGCGACAATACGGTCGCCGACCAGATCGCCTGGGCCAGGGCAGCAGAAATGGACATGCTGTGCATTGAGACGGACGGATATATGCAGTTTGACTGCGGGCATACCGACCTCAGCCGCCCGGAAGTGCTCGGTGCCCTGCGCCCGCACAGCGCACATGATCCGTATATCGAAGGCCAGGTAGACCGTGCCCGGCGTATCGCCGACGGTCTGCGGGACGGTCCGGCCGTCACCTATATGATCTTCACGCCGTTTTCCACAATCAAGCACAGCACCGGCAGTGAAACCCTGGTCATGGACCTTCTGAAAGCGTACCCGAAGGAAGTCCGACACGCCATGGAAGTCATTGAGGAAGACAATTTCTGTCTCATGGAACGCCTGTCGAAGGAGGCAGGCCTGGACGGCATTTTCCTGTCACTGCAGAACAATGAGATTGACCGCTATTCGCGCACGGAATATATGCTTGAGCTCGCACCCTGGGACCGCCGGCAGATCCGGCGCGCTGCGGAGCTTTTCCCGTTTACCGTACTGCATCTGTGCGCATGGCGCGGCGTGCCCAACCGGATGTCGGACTGGCGCGGGTATGACTGCGAGATTGTCAACTGGGCCTGTCATGTCGAACCGGATCTGGGGCTCAGAAGCGGCCGGAGCTTTTTCAGACCGGAAGCTGTACTGATGGGCGGGTTCGACAACCGTCCGACCGGAATCCTGAACTGGGGAAATGAAAAACAGATCAAGGCCTGTACAAAGCAGCTGATCCGTCAGGCCGGATCGGAGCGTCTGATCCTCAGCGCAGACTGTTCCGTGCTCGGCGGGACGCCGGCTGAACATCTGCGCTGGGTGAGGGAAGCGGCACAGGAGTACGCCGGAGGCGAAGGCGGATGATGCAGAAAACAGATCTGAGGACCGTTCCTTCGGAGACAGCACTGCGTTTTCTGGCAAGGCACCAGGGAAAAATGCCCGGACCTGAGGCACTGCGCTGTGTACTTCAGTCGGGCCTGGCACCTGCCGGCGCTGGGCTGAGCAACGTGGCCTGTGCCTCTGCCCCGGAAGAGTGGCTGGCACAGGAAACAGGATTTCTTGGCTGCCGGATGGAACTGCTCCTGCGGCGCACGGAAATGCGCCTTCTGACCCTGGAAGCACTGGATACCCTCGCTGCAGGCATGGGGCTGGCCGGCCGCAGTGCGGAAGACACAGCATGTATGGAGGAGGATCTCACCCGGGCTGTGCAGTCTCAGGACATGAGCCGCGCAGATCAGGACCGTCTGGTTGCCACGCTGCTTGCTGACTGCCAGCTTGCGGACCGGGCATGGACCGGGCTTGCAGGCCGTTTCGCCGGGTATGACCCGGACGGTGCCTGGGCCACTGTATTCAATCTCTTTCCCGCCCGGCGGACCATGTTCACCTGCATCCGCTCGCACGGCCCTGTCAGTGTCTGGCAGGGGGACCGGCGATTGCCGTCCCAGTTTATTGACGGGGATGATGCCACCGCGATTGAACTGGAAATGGACGGGCTGAGCATACAGTCCCTCAGGATCGAGCCTGACGGTCCGCAGTACACATCCTGGCCGGTCACAGAACCCTACCGGTTTGAAAATGATGTCCTGCGCGTCGTCATCCAGCCAGACGGCAGGGTCACGGACTTCACATCCGTGCGGTACGGGCTCCGGCTTCAGGAAGGCAATCTTCTGCGCGGGGCATGGCGCGATGCATCCGGACATGTGCGGACGCTCCGCGGGGAAGACATGCCTGTCACAGCCCGGGTCGTCCGGGGTGAACTGTTTGACAATGTGTACCTGCACGGGGAGAAGGACGGCATCGGCATGGCCATGGTGCTCTATCTGCCCCATCGCGGCTCCCGGCGCATTGAAATCATGCTGGACCTGACCCTGAGTGAGACGGTCAGGGAGGACTTCATCCGTTCAGACGGCGCACTCTGGCTGGAATGGCACAGCGCCATGCCCTCGCCACGCATCCTGTGCGACCGGCCCTTTGGCTGGTGCAGATGCAGGGACGGTGAAATCCTGCGTTCGGCCAACGGTATCGCACTGACCATGAACGGGAGCGGGATCCTTCTTGACCACCAGGGAGTGACCCAGGGCTGGGCCCATCACGGGACACTGTATACCCTGCTGGGAAAAGGCGGCACCGGGGCCGGAAAAGATGCACCGGCAGGACAGCTGGATGCACGCACGCCGGACGCACCGGAACATCACATGTGGCGGTATTTCTACGCCCTGGACCTGGCAGACTGCGACGCACCTGAGGATCTGTTCGGGCGCGTCATGAGCTATCAGTACCCGATGCTTCCTCTGCGGACCCCGCAGCCCCTGGAGACCGGCAGCCTGCTGAAACTGGGTGACGGACTGATCCCCACAGCATTCTTCTGCCGGAACGGCGAGTGCATCGTCCGCGGATGGAATGCCGCATCTGACCCCCGTCCTCTGCATGCATCGGGCAGCCGGGCCTTTGATTCCGGTACCGTGCTTGAACCCTTTGGCATCTTCGAACAGGCTCTGTAATGGGCCTGTTCGTTTTTACGTGCCGGTCATGGCACAATGCCTGCGGGTGAAAGTCCCGCCACGGGCAGCTGCCGACAGATCCGGCGGACCGGAAGCTGCTGCCAGCAGTGACAGGAGGGGAGGAAGCGGTGCATGTGCATAAAGCAGTCCGGGAGGCTCTTTCCAATGGCATAAGTGGTTTCATTCCCTGCGTTTTTTTGGTTCTGGTTGCCTCGTAATTTTTTGAAATTGCCCTGAGGCACAGGAATGGGTCCAAGGGCAGGTGTATCTGACAAAACTGGCAGGCAGAGATTCAGAAAGGACGCGCGGTACCTGGCTCAGGAAAGCTCAGGTCAGCCGGCATCCGGACTGCCATCTGTATCTCTTTACATACACGCCAATTTCGTGTAAAACAGAGCCAGATAAAAAACACACAGAGGAGATGATCAGGATGTCCATCTGGAAAAGATCAGCGCTGCTCCTTCTTGCCGGTACACTCATGGGTCCGGCGGCCGCTGCTCAGGAGAGGATCACGGTGAGCCCTCAGCAGGCATCGCCTTTTCATGATGGGGTTTTTGAAGGATGGGGAACCAGCCTGTGCTGGTGGGCCAACCGGATTGGCTATTCAGATACGCTTGCCAGGCAGGCGGCGGAGGCATTCTGCGACCCTGTCAGTGGCCTTGGGCTGAATATTCTGCGCTACAATATCGGCGGGGGAGACGATCCGGGGCACGACCATATCACCCGGACGGACTCCATGATGCCGGGCTTCTGGTCCAGTCCCTCATATGATGAAGCAGCCGGGAAGTACGCCTGGGAATGGGACTGGAGCCAGGACGCTGCGCAGCGCAATGTGCTCAGGCACTGCCTGGAGACGTATGGCGAGGGGATGCTGGTTGAGGCGTTTTCCAATTCACCGCCTTATTTCATGACGAAATCAGGGTGCTCATCCGGGGCCAGAATGGCCTTTCAGAACAATCTGAGAGACGATGCGTACACGGCATTTGCGGACTACCTTTCCGGCGTCTGCGAACATTTTGCGCAGGAAGGCCTTGTGTTCCAGAGCCTGTCGCCTATGAATGAGCCGAACACGAGCTACTGGGGGGCTTACAGTCCGAAGCAGGAGGGCTGCCATTTTGACCCCGGCCAGGCCCAGTCACGCATTCTGACGGAAACAGCTCGCGCCCTGAAGGAAAAGGGCCTTACACAGATCCAGCTTTCCGGAACGGATGAGACGAGCATAGATACCCAGGCCCTGTCACTTTCCCAGCTCAGCGATGAGGCACTTTCTGCCATCTCCCGGGTAGATACGCACACCTACGCGGGTTCTGGCAGGGACTTCCTGAAAAGACAGGTCCTGTCAAGAGGGAAGAACCTGTGGATGTCGGAAGTTGACGGCGGTGACACGCTGGGAAAAGATGCGGGTGAAATGGGGGCAGGACTCTGGCTGGCCCAGCGCATTATTGAGGATATGAACGGTCTGCAGCCTTCAGCATGGATCCTCTGGCAGGTGATCGATTCCCATATCTCCAGGGACGGCTACCTCGGCAGACAGGATTCAGGAATGGTCAACCTCAATGGGGGCTATTGGGGCACAGCCGTGGCGGACCATGACAGACAGCAGCTGGTGCTGACCATGAAGTATTATGTGTTCGGGCAGTTTACCCGCTATATCCGTCCGGGCAGCCGGGTTCTGGCCGTGCAGGACAGCCATACGCTGGCAGCGGAAGATCCGGAAAAGAAGACACTGACGCTTGTTGTTATGAACCCGGAGGCGTCTGAAAAGACAGCGGTCTATGACCTGTCTGCTTTTGGCGGGGCTTATGCTGACGCGCCTGTGCGCGCGGTGCGTACCAGCGGGGACATGCAGAGCGGGGAACACTGGACAGAGCTCCCGGAACAGGCGACGGAAGGGGACAGTTTTTCAGCTGTGCTCTCTCCCTGCTCCGTCACAACATTCGTGATCTCAGGGACATGACAGGAAAGGTGGATTTGCGACATGTTTGTGTGCAGCGATGAACATGCTGATCTGGAAAAATATCCGTACCATGTGCGGGACGTGCACATCAGCGATCCGTTTATTCTTGCGGACCCGGCGAGCGGTTCCTATTATACCTATGTCCAGTTTGCTGACCTGAACCGCTTTCCTGAGCTGCCCGGGGGCAGGGGCCATTTCTACTGCCTGGAAAGCAAAGACCTGATCCATTGGTCCAGACCGAAGGTCTGCTTTGAAAAAGGCGATTTCTGGGCTGACATGGACTATTGGGCACCTGAGTGCCATATGTGGAAAGGCAGGTATTATCTGATCAGTTCATTCAGAGCGGAAGGAACCTACAGGCGGTGCCAGTGTCTGGTGGCGGACAGTCCAGCTGGACCTTTCCGTCCGGTACGCCAGGAGCCTGTGACACCTGAAGGCTGGCAGTGCCTGGACGGGACGCTGTATGTGGACAGGAGTGGGGCACCTTATATGGTTTTCTGCCATGAATGGCTGCAGGTTGAGGACGGACAGATTTGTGCTGTGCCTCTTTCCGGGGACCTTGGGGAAGCCACAGGGGAGCCTGAGATCCTCTTCCGTGCATCCGAGGCACCCTGGACGGGAAGTGTCGAGCGCGGTGGCGGCGTGACAGACGGACCGTTTCTGCACAGACTGCCCGGGGGCGGCCTGATCATGCTCTGGTCCAGCTTTACGGCCAGCGGGGCGTACGCGGTTTCCTATGCGACCAGCCTTTCAGGGGAGATCCATGGGCCATGGGTCCAGCAGGAACGCCCGCTGTATGCCATGGACGGCGCGCATGCCATGCTCTTCCGGAGCTTTTCCGGGCAGCTGATGATGGCCTGCCACTGCCCGAATGACCACAAGAGAAAAAGGATCCTGCTCTTTGAGATGGAAGAGACAGAAAAGGGGATACATATTATCAATGAGGTGACCGGAAACTGGTACACGGCCATAGGGGGACACGGCGCAAGATATGCTTATCCCTCATCCTGCAGGGAAGCCCCCTGCTTTATGAAAGACCCGAGGGCAGGGGGAGGCATCTGAGCTGTCCGTTGAAAACCCTGGACCGGAACGAAAAGAGGCCCCGGAGGCGGTGCGTATCTGACAGGACGTACTCCGGAAGGAAGCCTTGAGGAGCTGCAGATCGGATTCTGCAGCTTTTTTGCTGGGGACAGACACAGAAAGGAACAGACAATCTGTTATGCAAGCGGTTGCATAATCCAAAAAACAACAGATGATTCGGCCGTTGCGGTCCATATTGCCAGTCATGGACATCCAGACTCAAAGCCCTTTATCATTTTTTTATGCTCACATCTGCGGAGCAATAAATAATTCTGCTGGTGTATTGACATGGTTCCATAA
>CAMNGW010000206.1 GCA_946538615.1 uncultured Clostridia bacterium | reverse complement strand
CGGCGACATTCCTGGACAAAGAATACAAGGAAGAAAACGTGGAAATCATGGTCTCCATGACCGTCAAGGGAACCTATGAGAATACGGAACATGTGAAGTTCAGAACGCTTCCGGCGGTCAAGGTCGCCAGCTGCGTGATCAAGGGAAGCTATGCACAGATGGGTGAGGCAACCGCCGCAGTGGCATCCTGGGTCAATGAAAACGGCTATCAGGTGAATGGGCCCATGTTCAACATCTATCATGTCAGTCCCAATGAAACGCAGAATCCCGATGAATATGTGACGGAGCTTTGTTTCCCGATTGAATAAGGAAGGCTGGCCAGGGAGCGGATGCTTCCTGGCTTTTCTTCAGGAAAGTGCAGGGTGGAATACATACGCGTAACATGGGAAAATACCGATCAGAAGTATATCTGCGGTGCTGTTGCCAATCATAAGGTTGTGAAGGTGGCACCCGGAAAAACCTGGCGGCATACCGGCTTGAGAATGGGCCGGTATTTCTGAAAAGTGCTGAGCGGGTAAATGCTTTATTGCGTATATTCCGCTGTCAGGGTGACCCCGGTCCTTCCTTCTTCATCTGTCAGGATCAGAACGCATGTCCTGAGCATTTTCCCTTTATCCGCTACTGCCCAGGAATGGCGCTGCCTGTCAGACAGCTGTTTCCGGGTGACTGCCATCTCACGGGCTTTGCCGATAAGGTCAGCACAGAGACATTCTGATGTTCCATTAAAGGACATCTCCGGCTTCAGCGTTCTTTTGTATTTGTCGCTTGGCAGGCGACCACGTTCTGCCCCGGATCGTGTAAGATGATGCTGCAGGGAACATCCTGCAAAAAACCTGAAGGGAGACAATCATCATGAAAAAGAATCTGACAGAGATGGTGTTCATACTGGATAAAAGCGGTTCCATGCACGGTCTGGAAAGCGATACGATTGGCGGATTTAACAGTATGATCGACAAACAGAAGGCCGCAGAAGGAGAGGCCTTTGTATCCACTGTGCTCTTTTCCAACAGCAGCGTGGTGATCCATGACCGTGTGGACCTGCGGAAAATTGAACCGATGACAGAACGGGAGTACCGGGTGGGAGGCAGCACAGCCTTAATCGATGCTATAGGCGGGGCCATCCACCATATTGGGAACGTCCATAAATACGCCAGGGAGGAGGACCGGCCGGAACATACCGTTTTCGTCATCATTACCGACGGTTTTGAGAATGCGAGCCATATGTATACCAGTGATCAGGTGAAGGCAATGGTTGAGCACGAGAAGGAGAAGTACGGATGGGAATTTATTTTCCTTGGCGCCAATATTGATGCGGTGGAGACCGCGTCCCATTTTGGGATTCAGGAAGACCGTGCGGTAACATTCAGAAATGATTCCAGAGGACAGGCATTAAACTATGAGCAGGTCAGCTGTGCTATGGAGAGCCTGCGCACCAATCGGCCGCTGAGCAGGAGCTGGAAAGAGAAAATTGAAGAGGATTTCAGATCGCGCAAATAAAAGGGTGCGTTCTGCACAGTGGGACAGGTGGTACGTTTGACTTTTTGGTGCGGAGCATGTACAAATAAACAGCGATATGAATGCTGAACAGAATGTGCTTCTGTTCTGAATGCCTTTTGTGTTTGGCATCAGCATGCGCATCGGGGAGGAGAACGGAAGGATGTGACAGCATGATTGATTCACATATACACTTATCATCTCGTTCCTATAATCAGACATTTCCGTTCCTTGACACGGGAGAAAACGGAATGGTGATCCGGACAGGAACCCGGTCAGAGATGATTCAGGCCGTAAAACAGAGGGGCGTCACATGCTGCATAGAACCAGCAATTCATGTGGATGGCATAGATAATCTGCTTGAATTAAGCAGGGAATACGAGGGCTGGATCTATCCGGCCATAGGCAATCATCCGACACGCTGTATCCAGTCCCCTTTGAAGGATTTTCAAAGAGTAAAGGACTATTCCAGGCACCAGAGAATTGTTGCAATCGGCGAAACGGGCCTGGATTATCATTATGAAAGAAAAAAACAGCACCGGTTCAGACAGAAAATATGGTTCCGCTGGCAAATCAATCTTGCACACCAGCTCAGACTTCCTCTCATCCTGCATATCCGCATGGCACATGAGGACGCTGTAAAGATTCTCCGCAGGAACAGACATAAGCTTCATGGAGGCGTCTGTCATTGTTTCAATGGCGGAGCGGAGACAGCTAAAATCTACACGGACGAACTTGGACTATGTCTTGGCATAGGAGGCAGCCTTCTTTTGAGGCCGGAAATCAGCGGCCCCCTCCAGCAGGCAGTGATCGCAACACCGCTTGAATATCTTTTGCTGGAAACGGATGGCCCTTACGTTAAACCTGAAAAAATGGACGGCATTTCAGGTAAGAAATGGATGAAGGTCCGGAACTCAAGCCTGATCCTTCCTGATGTGGCCCAAAGGATCGCTGAATTGAAAAATCTGACAGCAGAAGAAGTGATCAGGGTCACAGAGGACAATACAAGAAAGCTTTTTCACATTCCCGGATGAAGAGGGGAGCGAAGAGGCGATAATCGGCAGATCAGGGAATGCACAGCAGACATTGCCGGGTCCCGGAGAAACAGATGAAATCCTTGCGGAACAAAACAGCCATGCGACTGTGCATGGCTGTTTTTACTGCCCGGACATATCAGTTTATATGGGTTTCTCCTTCAGATTTCTGACCTTGACCGCAGGAAGGCCACGGACTTTGTGCACGACAGATTTTACAAAGGCAGATGCCTACCCTCTGAGGATCCGTACAGCGAGGTGCCGCTCCCTGGCGTAGCGTATGCTTTCACCGGTACTCCTGCTGATGCCGTCACTGACAGCAATCATTCTTGAGGCGTGGCTGGCCATCCAGCATATCCTCTCACTGTAAGCGGCAACGCTGCAGTCCGATGAAATGATTTTTACCAGATCTGCTTTGGCAAGCAGGCTGTCACCTTTCAGTTTCCAGTCATTGTCCCAGCTTTCAGTACACTCAGGGAAAGGAAGTACGGCAATAAGCTTCAGGTCCGGAAAACGGTCCTTCAGACGGACAACAATGTTTCCTGCCCAGATTTCGGTTCCCTGCATGATACCGGTGATAAAAGTGGTATAACCTTCCTTGATGGCTGCGAGGATCTCGTTTTCCAGATCAATCTTGACATCATCCACGGGCCTGCGGATCTTTTCCGGGGCAAGCCCCAGAAAACAGCAGCGGGTCTTTATGCGTTCTTCTTCTGTCATTGCGGCAAGGGCGCTGGCTTTCTGCTTTGCCGTCAGGGGACGGGGCGGAAGGAAATCAGCACCGGAACGGATTTTCTGATCAGTATGCATCATAAAATGTACGCAAGGAGACCCCGACCTCTATAGGTCGTGGGAGGAATTGCACTCAGACAACTCCAGTGTCCCCATGACATTTCCTTTCTGTTAAATACAATGTTGAAAGAGCTTTTTACGACCATCATACTGTTCCTGCCCATCGGAACTTTTCATAATGGTCAACAGGGCTACGGATTAGGTGATACGTCCATAGGTGTTTTGACTCAATCAACGTAGGTCCCGAAGACCTTTGGCCAGTCAATTAGGGCCTTGCCCCCGCTTCAAGCCTTTAGGCTGAGTGGTGGGTGGTTGACGAATGCGGGACCATGCAGTTCCCGGTCAGGCGCGATGACCGCCGATCTGCATGTTGCGCTCGAGGGTTGTGGCGCCCTCGAGCATGTTTTTTCCGGTAAAAAGAATGTTGGGCCCAAAGCGGGAGCGGAGGTCAAGTATTGCTCTGTACATGTTCTTTTCTTTTTCTTTGGCAGCGTAATCTGTCAGAAAATCAAGCTGATAAACGCCGTCATCGGCAGTAATATCATTTGCACAGATGCCAAGGCGACGGAACAGGAGAGCATGGTCAGTCTTTTCGTCAAAGGATGCAGCCAGAAGCTGAGTGATTTCAGAGGGTATATTGGAGCGGGTGCGCAGCTTTATGGTCCCATTAGCATGCATCGGGTGCAGTCTGCCGTAGAAGTCAAGACACACAGGGCCCGTGTAGCCGGGAAAGACCTCAAGGGATTTGTAATCGTAGCTCACCCACCAGGTGAAAGAAGAGGAGAGAACGTTCTCTTTGAGGAGCTGTGCGCACAGAACATCGATCATTTCAAGAAAAGCGTTGCGGGCCTCAGCATATGCGTAAGGTCTGGGAAGCACCTGTCCTGTGGAGCGGCTGTGGGCATCAGAATGGTAGGATTTGATATCTTCCATGGTTACCGGTTCTTTACCCCAGGCATGGTCAATCAGGAGCTCAGCATCAATGCCGAATTTCTGATAGAACCATTCTTCGTCCCACTGTGCCCTCAGTGCGATATCACCCATGGTGAACATGCCTGACCTGGCGAGCGTTTTTGCTTTCCCGGGCCCGATCTGCCAGAAATCCGTGAGCGGAGTATGGTTCCAGAGCTGAAGGCAGTAGCTGCGTTCGTCCAGGGAAGCGATCCTCACCCCGTCCTGGTCCGGCGGCATGTGCTTGGCGACGATATCCATGCACACTTTGGCAAGATACAGGTTCGTGCCAATGCCGACCGTGGCGGTAATGCCTGTTGTCTTCAGTATGTCGCGCACCAGGGTGAGGGCCAGGAAATGCGCAGGTTCCATGTGCTGACGCGCAGCATCCTCCCGATACAAAGGCAGATAGGGTGTACAGTCGATAAAGGACTCGTCGATGGAATAGACATGGATATCCTCAGGTGCGATATGTCTGAGGAGGACAGAGTAGATCAGGGCACTTATCCTTTCGTATTCAGCCATTCTGGGCGGAGCAATGAGAAAAGAAATTTTCTCATGGTGCGCGGCCTGCCAGTCCCGGATCGCCTCCTTTGCCTCAAAGAGCCGCGGCCGGCTGGCGACCCCTTTGGCTTTCAGGGAAGGGGAGACGGCCAGACAGATGGTGGCATCTGAACGTTCCTCATCTGCCACGAGAAGATTGGCTTTCAGCGGGTTCAGATCGCGGTATACGCATTCCACGGAGGCATAGAAGCTTTTCATATCAATGGCGATATAAGTTTTGTGCCCATCGTCCATTTTGTGTGACATAAGCGTTTCCTTCCAGATATCCGGTCAGTTTGGAATTGAAAACGGGACGAATGCGACGGGACACCAGAGCAAATCCTGCGGGACCCGTGGCACCTGCACAGTGCCCTGTCTTTGGACAGGAAGACAGCTGCAGTTTATGTGGTTTCCGGATGAAGCTTCTCATAAAGCTCAACATCTTTTTGTGAGGCGATCGTTTCCGGGTCCACAACGGCGATCACGCGCCCGATCAGATAGACAGATTCTTCATCTGAGAAATGCATGGTGCTGAAAGCTGGATTCAGGGAATGGAGTCCGTCTTTCTCGTACTGTTTAATGTAAGCTTCATTGCCGATAACGAAGGCGCCGGTCTCGCCATATTGCAGGCCATATCCGCCCGGGACTCTCTGGACAAGGACCATATCGCCGTCGCAGTATGCAGGTTCCATGCTCTCTCCGCTGACGGTGAAAACACAGTCGGCCCGATTGACGTCATCTGTTGCGTAGAGGTAGATCGGCTCGCCTTCCCCCTCAAACTCTGTCGGATCGCCAAAACCTGCGGCCAGAGCTTTCTGAAAAACGGTAAGCTTACGGATCTCAGGGCATTTGGCCGCATCCTGCGCCAGGATCAGATAATCCATCATCTTGTCCACAACGAGCTTGTTCCCGGGCGTTAATGAGCGGTAGCGGTCGATGACGCGGTGCTCCCGGCTGTCAAGTTCATCCAGAGGGTTTTCCTCATCAAACAGCTGATAATAGGTGATGCCAAGCGTGCTGCATAGGGAAGGGAGAAGATTGAGATCAGGCCGCGCCCTGCCGTTTTCCCAATTGCAGACCGTGTTTCCGGAAATGCCGAGCAGGGCGCCCAGGGCTTTCTGTTCCAGACCTTTTTTGTTACGGTAGTATTTGATTTTATTACAGATCATGGGGATCTCAGGAACGTTGTCCCATTCTCCGGTTTTCACGTTAAGGACGTTGACCTGGCTGGATGAGGAACGTTCTATTTTTCTTCTTGCCATGTGAGTGGCCTCCTTTAGAAGATTCGTGGACATGATAACACCAATAAATACAAGTGTCAAGAACAAAAATTTGTAACAATATAAGAATAATGTATCATGGCGCTCTGATGCGGTGTTTTGCCGGTAAAACAGGACATTTTCGCAGGAAGGGAAGGACCGGGGCAGAAAGTCAAGGGGATAAAAAAGCAGGACCCGTGATGTAAGACAGGTCCTGCTTTTTTATCCGGTCAGATGGCTGCCGGTGACTGTGTGCTGTTTCAGTCTGCGGAAGAATCCGGCATGCACTGCTCAGCGATGGCGGAAAGGTCCAGACCATCCGGGTCTGTTGTACCTACGGAGAGGGAATACATCAGGCCGGATGCTGTGTCGTACCACAGACACAGTTCCGCCCAGTCTTCGCTGCCGGTTCTTGCGAGCCCGATGGTCCCGTGGAGATCCCGGACTTCCACATCTTCCTCGTTTTCCCAGGCAAAATACATGCCTGAAATATTGACCATCTCTCCGTCCTGCACAGTGACAGGCTGGACTCTGGCACAGAACGTGTCCTCTCCCATTGAGAAGAGCATCTCTGCCAGATT
>CAMNGW010000205.1 GCA_946538615.1 uncultured Clostridia bacterium | reverse complement strand
GCCTGGTCCACCAAAGCGCGCAGGCTGAAGGAGATCGTGGAGGAAGCCAAAGACGACGATGCCAGGGTGCTGGTTTTCTCCTTTTACCTGAACACCATCCGGCGGATCCGCGAGTTCCTTGGGGATATCTGTGCCGGTCCCATTGACGGATCGGTCCCCGCAGCGCGCAGGCAGGAAATCATAGATGCTTTCAATGATTCCCCTCCGGGCTCTGTCCTCCTTGCGCAGATCCAGGCCGGGGGCACAGGGCTGAATATCCAGTCCGCAAGCGTTGTCGTCATCTGTGAGCCCCAGCTCAAGCCATCCATTGAGAACCAGGCCATATCAAGGGCTTACCGTCTGGGACAGACAAGACACGTGCTGGTGTACCGTCTGCTGGCAGTGGGCACGCTGGATGAAAGACTGGACGCGACGCTGGAGGAAAAGCAGAAGGTTTTCGATGCCTATGCTGACGATTCCGTAGCGGCCGAGAGGACCATGGAAGCGGATGCAGAGATTGACAATCACACCCTGGGCAACCTGATCCGTGAGGAAATCGAGCGGATCGAAAGGGAAGAAGGCAGGCACAGAGCGCTGCCGCCTGTCTTATCAAAAGACGGACAGGAGAACGGCGCAACGGACGGTCCCGTGACAGACGACGAACAGGCCAAAGGGCTGCCGGAACCTTCCCCGGAAGAGCAGGCGGAAGACAGCGGAGAAGAACAGATAGACAGCGGAGAAGAACAGATCCCGCCCACGGACGGACCGGCAGGTGAAGAAGACAAGGCGCTGACACTGGAGGACGTGATCCGGGAAGCCCAGATCTTTGATGTCATGATTGTGGACAACAGGAAGAAAAATGGGTGCATCTGGATCCAGTCTTCCCCTGAAGTGGATGAGATGCTCAAAGACACACAGGTCCAGGGAAAGACGTTCCACTTTGTCCAGTCTGCCAGAGCGCTGAACAATGAAGCAGGCTGGTACTGCTCCATCCTCTGACGTGTCCCGGCACGAAGGCCCGACCTGTTACCGCCAGAGACGGCACGGGCGTATGCCGGGCCTCCGGAAGGCTGAGTGCAATACAGTTTGAAAGGACAGGAACCATGATCAGATCGTTTGACATTGCCGTGATCGGGGGCAGCCTTGGCGGTGTACAGGCCGCACGCGCTGTCTGCATGCACGGCATGCATGTTTACATGTGTGAAAGCACCGACTGGATCGGCGGACAGATGACGGCGCAGGCGGTGCCTCCCGACGAGCACCGCTGGATCAATGAGCAGGGGGCCACAAAAAGTTATATGGCCTACCGGCAGTCTGTCATGGACGCTTACCGGAGCGACCCGGCAGCCTCGGACCTTCTGAAAAGCCAGACCAGGTTCTCTCCGGGCAAAGCGTGGGTCAGCCACCTGGCCCATGATCCCCGTCTGGCCCTGCGGCTTTTGCAGGAGTCACTCTCACCCTTTGTGGAGCAGGGACTCCTTGTCATTGAGCTGAACACCCGCTGTCTGGAGGCTGAGGTAAAGGACGACAAAGTTCTTTCAGTCACTGTGGGACAGACACGCCGACGGGACCCGGGACAGGATCAGCGCTGCTTATTTCCTGGATGCCACGGACACCGGTGAACTGCTCCCCATGACAGGCACAGCGTACCGCGTCGGCGCAGAGAGCCGGGAGGAAACCGGGGAGCCCCACGCCCCGGAGCATGCTGATCCTGAGGACCAGCAGCCCGTCACCTGGGTGGGCGCCCTGGAGATGACTGAAAAACGGGAGCCCATGGACAAGCCGGACAGCTATGACGGGTTCAGAAAAGCTGAGGTCCTGGGACTGCCCCTTCTTGGCTGGGACGCATGGGGCGCCCATGGGAAGACCAGGTTCGCCATGTTTGATGATACGCCTGGCGCATTTTCCCTGGGACTGTGGAGCTACAGACGGATCCAGTACCCGCCGTGGTTCCGGGACAAGAGAGGGGAGATCACGCTCCTCAACTGGCCGCAGAATGATTTTGTCTTTGGCAATGCGGTCGATGACCCGGGGGCAGAGGAGCACCTGCGCGCCGCACGGGAGCTGACGCTGAGCTGCGCTTACTGGCTGTGGGAACAGGGGTACCCCATCAGGCTCTGCGGGTCTGTCCTGGGGACAGGTGACGGTCTGGCCAAAGCACCTTACATCCGGGAATCCCGCAGGATCGTGGCCCGTCAGACCATTCTTGAGCAGGAGATTGCAAAGGCCTTTGCCCCGGCGCCACTGAAGCGGAAGGACAGCGTGGGTGTCGGGCATTACTCCATTGACCTGCACCTGACCACCAGGACCCGGACGTCATTTTTTGAAGAGGCCTGGCCTTTTGAGATCCCGCTGGCCGCCATGATTCCGGTACACATGAGCAATCTGCTTCCTGCGTGCAAAAACATAGGGGCGACCCACCTTACCGGGGGCTGCTTCCGCCTTCACCCTGTGGAATGGACAGTCGGGGAGGCAGCCGGCCATCTGGCTGCGTATTGTGTGCTCCATGGCATGTCACCGTCAAGGGTGGCGGACGAGGCACTGGAGGACTTCCAGACGCTTCTTATGGAGCATGGCTTCCAGCTGCACTGGAAGGCGGCAGACGGGATCCCTTGCCAGGATGACAGACAGGAGAAAGCTGAAACATGAAAAAAATCATTTATCTGCCCCTCGATGAGCGGCCGTGCAACGCATCCTTTCCGGTCCAGCTCTTTTCAGATGCCTTTGAGATCGCTGTCCCGGATGAACTTGGGTACAAAAAAGAACCGGCAAAGTGGGAAAAGCTCCGTGCGTTCCTGGAAAAGGAGGCCCCGGGAGCAGACGGCATGGTCCTGTCCATGGATATGCTGCTCTATGGCGGGCTGGTGCCTTCACGGATCCACCATCTGGAGAAGAGGGCCGCTGAGGAGAGACTGGAGTGCCTCCGGAAACTGAAAAAGGAGAACCCGTCCCTTGTGATCTTCGCCTACCAGTGCGTGATGCGCTGTCCCCGGTATTCCGGCAGTGATGAGGAACCGGATTATTACGGACAGTGCGGCAGGGAGATCTTCCTTCTGGGCGAGGCTGAACACAGAGAAAAGCTGGGCCTCTGCGGCAGGGAAGATGCGGACCGTATGAGACACGCCATAGGGGAAGAGATCCTCAGGGACTATCTTCAGCGGCGCGCGTTCAATCTTGATTTGAATCTGCAGACACTGGAGATGGTCAGGGACGGGGTGATTGACGCCCTGGTTGTTCCCCAGGATGACTGCGCGGCCTACGGGTACACAGCTATGGACCGGGAGAAGGTACAGGACAGGGTCAGGGCCCTGCGCATCGGCACAAAGGTGCTGATGTACCCCGGAGCGGATGAGCTGGGACTGACTGCGTTTTCCCGGATGCTCCTGCATTTTGAAGGCATATCGCCCCGGGTGTATGTGAAAATGGCCGCAGTCCAGGCCGGAGCCATGGTCCCTCTGTATGAGGACAGACCGCTTGGGGAGACGCTGAAGTACCATCTGATTGCCGCAGGCTGCCGTACCGCCAGCAGCATAGGGGAAGCGGACATCGTTTTAGGGGTGACTTTCCCCGGCTGTGAGAGCTGGGACGTGCTGGGCAATGACAGCACAAAAAAGGATATTGATGCATCCAGGAACCTGATGGAGTTCCTCCTGTTCCTGGAAGATGCTCTGGCGCGCGGGAAGACGGTGACCATCGCGGACAACGCGTATGCAAACGGCGGGGATACAGAGCTGATTTCCCTCATGGACCAGATGGGGCTGCTTGGCAGGGTCCATGGCTATGCAGGATGGAACACGTCTTCCAACACCATCGGCACGGCTGTGGCAGAGGGCGTGCACGCTCTGGTGAAGGGGATGACGGGGGCCCAGTGCAGTTTTCTTGCCCTGCGCTATGTCGAGGACGTGGGCTACTGCAGTGAAGTGAGAAGGGATATGATCGTCAATGAACTGTCCCGTCTGCATTATGATTACTTCGATGTCCGGGAGCAGAGGGGAGCATTCAGCGCCCTTGCTGGTGAAAAGCTGAAGGCATTCATCAGTGACCAGCTCACCAGCATTGCCGACAGGATTGAGATTCAGGATGTATGGATGCCCTGGGCCAGAGTTTTTGAGGTCGGCCTGAAGGTGCGATGGAACGGGCCATGGGGAGACGGAGGAAAAGACTGAAGGCAATGCGATGTGCGCCCTGGGCTTAGACCGGCAGTACGGACACCACACATTTCATTCCAGAAGACAGAAAGAGTTCGTGAACACAGATATATGCCTGGCAGATCCCCCCGCATCTATGCCAATGAAAAGCAGAGGGAAAAGGGAAAGATCTGGGAGACGGAAGGCAAAAAGATCCGGCTGCATTTTCACAATGAGGCGTTCTCCGGCGATATGAATGTCTACAGCATCGGCGACAGGGGCACGGAATACATCGGCACGTTCCCTGCCGAAGATGGCTGGGTGACCTTTGAAGCGGAAGGCTTCTCAGTATGCGCTGTCACCAGGGCCATTGAAAAAACGGTGACCGCAGATGTTGCAGGCTGCAGGGTCACGGTGCGCTACGACAGCAGGGCTGGGATCCCTGACGGGGCACAGCTGGAAGTGACTGAGATTCAGGATGCCACCTGCCTGCAGTCAGCCGTGGAAGCGCTGCACATCGGGGAGATGGACAGCGTATATTACGCAAGGTTCCTGGATATCAGCATGGTGCATGATGGGGAGACAGCAGAGCCCGCCGCCCCGGTTTTCGTGACGGTGGAGCTGCCTGACGCGGGCGAGGGAGCGGAAGCCATGCAGGTCGTCCGCTTCGGCGGGCAGGGCACGGAAATCGTGGAGAGTGAGGCAAGCGTTGAAGGGAAAGTCACATTCACCGCCAGTGCCTTCTCTGTATACGGCTTCATCAGCGTGCTGCGCGCCCTGCAGTCCTGGTCCGGGGAGGATGTGTTCTGTGTGTTGCAGGGCTTTTCTGCAGAGGATACGGTACAGCTGCAGGAGACAGATGTTCTGCTCGAGGAAGGCCTTGAACAGCTCGTTGCCTGCGGGACACAGGATGAAGAGCTCAGCAGGCTGTGGCTGAGGGCCGCACCGGAGACGGAGCTGAAGGACCGGGAAAGCCTGGCGGTGTACAGCCTTGAAAACGGAAGGCTTGGCGCTCTTCTCTCTGAAGCCACCTCAGGCAGTCTGTCTGTCCGCCTCAACGGCACAGGCTTTGCCCTGGTCAGGGACAGCGGCTACAGGCACTGGAGCTTTGAACTGGAGGGGGACGGGAGCGCTGAAGCTGTCCTTGACGGCATGATGCCCAAAGCTGCCTCAGCCTCCATACAGAATGTGACCGAGGGGTATCAGGACGTGCTGGAATCCGGCGCATCTGAGGCAGACGGCTCCCTTCTCCTGGCTGTATATGATTTTGCCATGTCTGACGGGGAAGAAGACTACGTGCCTGACGAAGAGCACCCTGTGCTTGCTCAGATCAGGAACCGTCAGATTGCTGAAAACAGCGAACTGAAAGTGCTGAATCTTTCGGACGGGACTGCACAGCCTGTTGAAGGGATCTCCGTTTCGGAGTGACAGGTCGCATTCTCTGCGGGTCCCGGTACGTATGCGGTTTTACTCACCCTCAATAAGCTCCTTCGCGCCTCAGACGGGGAGACCTACCGGATCACGGTGACCTGCGGGCAGGACACCATGGTCCCGGAAAATGCAGAGCTTGACGTTTCGGAAATCACACCCGACCAGGCGGCTTACCTTGATTCCGTCGGCGAGGCCGCAGAAAAACTGGGACTGCGTGAAATGTTCTATGCGAGGGTTTTTGATATTGCCATTGTGGATCGGGGCGACCCTTCTGTCCATTATCAGCCGCAGGCTGATGTGAAGGTCCAGGCTGAGCTGTATGACGCACAGGAAGATGAATACGCCGTTGTGTACCTGGGCGGACAGACAGAGAAGATGGACGTGAGCGCAGAGGGACAGGAGATTGCCTTCAGCACAGACGCACTGTCCACGTTTGTCTTTGTCGGGAGGACACTGGAATCCCATATTCTGGCAAGCGACGGGCAGGATTACAGGGTTTCAGTCGCCTGGGGCGAGGATGCCGGCATCCCTGAAGGGACAGAGCTTGAGGTCTCTGAAGTACCGGAAGGCACCGGGGCGTACGAGGAACTCTTGGCGCAGGCGCACAGCGTCCTGCCCGTGACGGAGAAAATGACCTTTGCCCATTTCTTTGACATCAGCCTCGTAAAGGATGGCGAAGCGCTCCAGCCTGCAGGCGAGGTCACGGTCAAAGTTGAGCTGGCAGACCGTGTGACATACGTCCGCGCTGTTCATTTTGTGGAAAACAGGGGTCCGGTCCTGATGGAAGCCAAAGCAGATGCCCTCGGGCACACGGTGAGCATCCGCACGGACGGCTTCTCTGTCTATGGAGTCGTCGGGACAACGCTCATCAGGTACGTTCTTGCCTCAGATGGACACAATTACAGGATCAGCGTCACATATGGTCCGGAAACGGGCATCCCTGAAAATGCTGACCTCACAGCGGCAGAAATCACGGAAGAGTCAGATAGCTACAGCAGGTATGCTGCAGGTTCTGAGGAAGCGCTTGGTCTCCAGGAGGGAAGTGCCGGGTACATCCGGCTGTTTGATATTAAGATTGTTGATGAAAAGGGAGAAAAGATTTAGCTCGCGGAGGGCAGTACC
>CAMNGW010000204.1 GCA_946538615.1 uncultured Clostridia bacterium | reverse complement strand
TAAAATTGATGGATGTTCCTATTACGGAATCTTTATGCGTATCATACTGCCTCTGATCGTCCCTGCTATGGTCACCTCTGCGATTTTCTCTTTTATCTGGAGATGGGACGATTATCTTTCTGCGCTCTTGTACGTGAACCGCGCCAGCATGAGGCCGATTTCGCTTGCCCTGCAGCTCTTTAATGATCCGTCCTCAGGTTCGGATATCGGGTCCATTCTTGCAATGTCGACACTTTCGATTCTCCCTGCGACCATTATCTTCCTGATTTTCCAGAAGTCACTGGTAGAAGGTATTGCTTCGACAGGCATCAAAGGGTAAAACATTCCCCTCCTTACCGGAGGGGTTTTGCTATTCTTGCCTTCAATCTTTTGGCATGTTATAATTCTTGCGATTTGAGGAGGTGCTGCAGATGATTTCGACTTACTGCCTGAATCCATGCCTGGATAAAGCTGTTGAACTCAGTTCTTTTACGCTGAAAGCCACCAACCGGATTCTTGCGTCACGGATGGATCCCGGCGGGAAGGGAGTCAATGTTGCACGCGTGCTGTCTACGTTTGGCATGGACGTCAAGTGTGTCTGTGTACTTCCTGAAAAAGGAAGCGAAGATTTTCTTGATCTTCTTGGCGATGGCGCCGGGGAGCTTGTCACCATAGCAACGCCCGGCAGCATAAGGACCAACACCAAAGTCCACGATATGGCAGAGGGCGGGATCACCGAACTCAATGAATCGGGTGTGCCGCTTTCGACCCGTGCTGTAGAGGCGCTGCACGATACCATGATGTCCCTGAAAAACGTGAGTGAACTGCACGTGCTTAGCGGCTCCCTTCCGCCGAAAGCTTCCCCGGCTATGTACTATAATATGATTTCAGAACTGGCACCGGCCCCTGTCTTTCTGGACACATCAGGCACGGCACTGCTCGAAGGGATCAAGGCCAAACCGGTTTGGGTAAAACCGAACCTTGCCGAGCTTGAAACGATTGCCGGTAAAGAGCTGAAAAGTCTTGAAGAAGTGAAAAATGCAGCCAGATCGGTGATTGAACGCGGCGTCCGCTATGTCTGTGTCTCGCTTGGTGAAAACGGCGCCATGCTTGTGCAGGAAGACTGCGCGTACTATGCCCCTGGCGTACCGGTTCAGATTCAGTCCACTGTCGGCGCAGGAGACGCCATGGTGGCAGGCTTAATTCTTGGCTATGTAAAAACAGGAGATGCCAAGGAAGCCCTTCGCTGCGGGATGGCAGCTGCCACTGCAAGCTGTACGACCAGCGGAACACAGATGCTTACCCGGGAAGTCTATGACATCTATTATCCACAGGTGGAGATCCGGAGCGTGTGACATGGGGTTCTGGTTATTTCGCAGACAGGACATCCTGACTGATTCTGTGATTGATCTTCGGCCGATCTATCTTCCTGAGCCCGACAGCAGTGTGCGATTCGGAGAAGTATTCGATTTCCGGATCACCCTGCATGGGAAATGGCGCGAGATTGGCCAGATTTCTCTCCGCATGGGGGAGAGCGCAGGAATCTATTATTTTGGTCATATAGGATACCATATTGATCCGCCTTATCGGGGACACCATTATGCCGCGTGTGCCTGCACCCTGCTTTCCGGTATGATACGCTCTGCAGGGAAGGAAAGCGTTGTCATCACCACAGACGTTGACAATGCGGCAAGCCGCAAAACCTGTCTCAGACTTGGGTGCCAGCAGGAGAGAATCGTGGATGTACCCAAGGCATTACAGGAAAAATGGGGCCTGTCGGAGAGAAAAGTCCGCTATATCTGGTCGCTTTGAATGTGAGTTCAACAGAGGTGAAACATATTGGAAACGGTTGCCAACGGGGTAACCATCAACTACGAACGGTCCGGAAACGGGAAAAAGCGGGTGCTTCTCCTGCATGGCTGGGGCTGTTCGATGGAGCTGATGAGACATATTCAGGAAGCCCTTGAGCCGGATATGGACGTGCTGACACTTGATTTTCCTGGTTTTGGGCACAGCGGGCGCCCACCGGAGCCCTGGGGTGTTCCGGAATATGCGGCCTGTGTCCAGGAACTGCTCAGACAGGAAGATTTTGTTCCGTGTTCTGTCATTGCTCACTCCTTTGGAGCCCGCATTGCTGTTTTTCTCGGCTCGCGGGACCACAGTCTTTTTGAAAAGATGATCCTGACCGGGGCTGCAGGGATCCGGCCGCCGCAGACTGAGGCAGGCAAAAAACGTCAGGCCGCATTCAAAAAATGGAAGGCGTTCGCCCAGGCCCTCCGCAGGACACGCGTGCTTGGCCATCTTGCGGATTCTGTTGAGACAGCGGCACGTGAAAAATACGGATCAAGTGATTACAACAAGCTTGATGAAGAAATGCGCAAAACATTTGTGCGGGTGATCTCTCTTGACCTGACAGACAGCCTGCATGCCATCTCAGCCCCCACGCTCCTGATTTGGGGCGATGGCGATACAGAGACGCCCTTGTGGATGGGAAAGAAGATGGAAGAGCTGATCCCGGATGCCGGGCTGGTCATTTTTGAGGGAGGAACCCATTTTGCGTACCTTGAACAGCATGCAAGGTTTGCCACTATTGCACATCATTTTCTGATGGAGGACTGATTCATGCGGATTTCCTTTGCGATCCTGCTGTGTTCTGCCGCAGCCGCCGTGGCATCCGGCCGGAGTCTGATCCATCTTTTTCAGTTGGAAAGCTATCAGTTCAGGGGGTATATCCGGACGATAAAGCGCAATCCGAAAAAAGCTTTTTCTCCGGCCCTTTGGCTCTGTCTGTGCCATTTGCTTTCTCTTCTTCTGCCTTTTCTTTATGGGAACCGGTTTTTTCCTGTTCTTGTGGGCTGCCTGATCCTGGCTGCAGGAGGGGCCGGCTGCTGGCTGTGGAGCCAGAAAGCCAAGGAGAAAAAGAAGCTGGTGATCACTGCCCGGGTGAAGCGGCTGATGGTATCGCTGTTTGTCACGCACTTTTTGCTTGGGATACTTTTATCGGCTCTGTTGCCGGGAAATTGGCTGGGTTACCTGACATTCTGCCTGTTCTTCCTGCTGGAACCTGTCTGGTTCGCCTGCGCAGCCGGTCTTGTCCTCCCCGTGGAGAAGGGGATCCAGGAGCTCTATTTCCAGGATGCTAAGCATATGCTGGACAGCCGCAAGGACCTGATTAAAATCGGGATCACAGGGAGTTATGGGAAAACAAGTGTAAAGTTTATCCTGGGTACGATGTTAGAAGAAAAATATCAGACCCTTGTCACGCCTTCGAGTTTTAATACACCCATGGGCGTGACAAAGGTGGTCCGTTCTTCCCTGCTGCCCTCCCATCAGATTTTTGTCGCAGAAATGGGAGCGAGACACGTGGGGGACATCCGTGAACTGTGCCGGCTCGTACATCCTTCTATGGGCGTGCTTACAAGTGTTGGCCCCCAGCACCTTGATACGTTCCATACGATTGAAAATGTTGCGAAAACGAAGTATGAGCTTATGGAAGCCATACCGGAGGACGGAACCTGCTTTTTCCCGGATGATGACGGGATATGCCTCTCACTGTATCAGAAGACAACCAAAGAAAAATGGCTCGTGGCCCGGGAATCATCTCCGGCAAAGAATGCTGATGTATGGGCAGAAAATGTCGAAGTTGGGCCTTTCGGGAGCCGCTTTATGCTCTGCACAAAGGGCGGGAAGAAAGTCTGCGAGACAAGACTGCTTGGCGCCCATGCGATTCAGAACATCCTTTTGGCCAGCGCGGTCTGCCTTAAACTTGGCATGACCCTAGAACAGATTGCAAGGGGCATTTCGAGGATCCAGCCCATTGAACACCGTCTGCAGCTGATCCACCGGGGCGGGGGCATCACAATTATTGATGATGCTTTCAACAGCAACCCGGCAGGGGCCAAAGCGGCTGTCCAGGTCCTGCGCCAGTTCCCCGGAAGGCGGATTCTGATTACTCCGGGCATGGTGGAGCTTGGGGAGAAGGAATCGGAATACAACCATGAATTTGGCAAGGAAATCGTTGGTGCAGCGGACCTGTGCATCCTTGTGGGCCCCAGGCACACGGCGCCTGTCCGCTCGGGGATGATTGAAAACGGGTTTGCACAGGAGAATATCTTCACGGTCGCTGACCTGAATGAAGCCACAGCCTTGCTGGGACAGATCGAAAAAGCAGGGGATACGGTGCTCTTTGAAAACGATCTGCCGGATAATTATACGGAGACCTGATGAAAAACTGAGGAGGAAAAGTATGGGGAAGACCCAGTTGGGTGTCATTTTTGGCTCCCGCTCATGTGAGCGGGAGGTCAGTATCATCAGTGCGGTTCAGCTTATGAACCATGTCAACCGGGAAACATATGATGTCATTCCTGTTTATATTTCTCCCCAGGGCGTATGGTATACCGGGGATAAGCTGAGAGATATCCATACCTTCCAGCATTTTGATCCCAATCAGCTTCCTGCAGGTGTTGAGCGGGTGATCCTTGACATAACGGCAGGCAGCGGTGCACTTCTGGCCACACATGGCAAAAAGGGTCTGTTTTCCCATGCAGAGCAGGTTGTGGCGGCAAGAATTGATGTCGCCGTGGTCGTGATGCACGGCTTAAACGGCGAGGATGGTACACTGCAGGGCATGCTGGAAATGGCCAACATTCCCTACACATCCACTGGCGTGGCCGGTTCGGCGCTGGGCATGGACAAGATTATGATGAAGCAGTTTTTCCAGGGCGCTGCTCTTCCTGTTCTGCCGGGGACGTGGTACACCCATACCAGGTGGCGCGCAAACCGTAAGAGCGTACTGGATGATGTCGAGCAGGTGCTTGGGTACCCTGTGTTTGTCAAGCCGGCGAATCTGGGCTCCTCCATCGGGGTAAGTCCTGCTGCTGACCGCTCTGAGCTGCAGGAAGCGCTTGATCTTGCCTTTGAATATGACAGACGCGTCCTGGTTGAAAAAGGCCTGAACCATCCTATGGAACTCAACTGTTCCGTGCTGGGCTATGATGAGGATGTCCAGGCATCGCCCATTGAGATGCCCCTTTTGTCTGCAGACCATATGCTGGACTTCGGGGACAAGTATCTGCATGGACCGGGCAAGGGAATGGCAGGACTCACGCGAATCCTCCCTGCTCAGATTGGTGAGGCACTGACGGAAGAGATTCAGGCGCTTTCCTGCCGCGTTTTCCGTCTGCTGGATTGCAAGGGTGTTGTCCGTATTGACTATATGTATGACCGAGAGAGTGAAAAAATCTATATCACGGAAATCAACACCATTCCCGGTTCCCTTGCCTTCTATCTGTGGGAAGCGGGTGGTGTGAAGTATTCACAGCTGATTGACCGCATGGTGGAATATGCCAGGAAGGCATGGGATGACAGGAACGCACGCAATTATGCTTTCCAGTCGGATATCCTTTCAGCGGTCCAGCTGGGCACAAAAGGGAGCAAAGGAGCAAAGGGAAGTAAGCGGTGAGCGCTCTCTTTCTCAAGCATAACATGGAGCTGAAATAATATGCATCTTGACCAGATCCAGTCGCCAGGTGATATCAGGGACATGTCGGAGGAAGAACTGCGCGCCCTCGCATCAGAGATACGGGAAACGCTGATTCATACCATTGCGGACCGCGGAGGCCATCTGGCTTCGAATCTGGGCGTGGTTGAGCTGACCATTGCCCTCCACCGCGTATTTGATTTGCCCCGGGACAAGCTGGTCTTTGACGTGGGGCACCAGAGTTATGTGCATAAGCTGCTCACGGGCCGTGTCCAGCAGTTTCATACGCTCAGAACATTTGGAGGACTTTCAGGATTTCCCAAGCTGCAGGAAAGCCCTTATGATTGTTTTGAGACGGGCCATGCATCAACAGCGATTTCTGCGGCCCTTGGCCTGGCACGTGCAAGGGACTACAGGGGAGAGGACCATCAGGTCATCGCCCTTGTGGGCGACGGGGCCATGACCGGCGGTATGTGCTATGAGGCACTCAATGATGCCGGTTCGAGCAATACCCGGATGATTGTCGTGCTCAACGATAATGAAATGTCCATTGCACAGAATGTCGGTGCACTTTCAAGGCACCTGACGGACCTGCGCATATCCAGAGGCTGGACAAGTGCAAAAAAGCATGTGAAGACAGGCCTTGAAAAGATCCCCGGTGCAGGCCGGGTGATCTACCGGATGGTGCATGCCACCAAAAACATGCTCAAGCACCTTATTATCGGGGAAGAGTTTTTTGAAACCCTTGGCTTTCATTATTTTGGCCCGATCGACGGGTATGATATTCAAGCCCTTGAGCGTACCTTCCGCCAGGCCGCATCCTATGACGGGCCGGTGATCATTCATGTTATCACATCAAAGGGACACGGGTACACAAAGGCCGAAGAACAGCCCGAACATTTTCATGGCGTAGCCCCTTTTTATGTGGAAACGGGTGACAGCAAGGAAACATCCGATCTTCCCTCTTTTGGGAAAGTGATGGCTGATGAACTGACTGTGATGGCTGAACACGACGAGCGGATCGTTGCCATCTCAGCGGCCATGGTGTCCGGGACGGGACTGCAGGCGCTGGCTGCACGCTTTCCGAACCGTGTGCTTGATGTGGGGATTACGGAAGAACATGCTGCAACCATGGCTGCGGGCCTTGCTGCAGGAGGCATGAAGCCTTATTTTGCCGTCTATGCCAGTTTTTTTCAGCGGGCTTATGATCAGATGATCCACGATGTCTGTATGCAGAAATGGCCCGTAACGTTTC
>CAMNGW010000203.1 GCA_946538615.1 uncultured Clostridia bacterium | reverse complement strand
CCAATGGCTTTACCACTTCCGATGACATTTTCTCGGATATCAGCAGGTTCAAAGGTGCCGATGCCATCAGCAGGACCGTCTTTGTTTACGTTCTCAGTGATTTCTGTGCCGGAACCAGATGGCCCGCAGAGGTGAGCGAGACTTGTATTTATGGAGTAAGTTGTGGTTTCTTCACCCGTGTCAGGATCGGTTGTTGTCTGACTGTCCAGACTTGTAGTGCTTGTGTCTGTATCATCAATTCGGCTCCCGGATAATACTCCAGGAGCCAGGGAAGGGAAAAAATTGATGAATGACTCACGGTAAATAATCACTGTTTTGTACATTCTTGATTCTATGATCTGCTCTCCCCATGTGGCAGGAACTGCAGACGTCTCCGTACAACATCTGGCTGAGAAGTGAAGCCTGCCCGGATGGTACTCCAGCACCAGGGACCAGGTCAGGACGTTGATGATCTTCTTCCCTGCGCGTTTCCCGTCCTCTTCCGCATTGAGCCAGGATGTCTGTGCCCGCCTGATGTACCAGTGGCACAGCGGATCATGTGCCGTCATCCCCCATGTTTTCTTCTTTGTCCTGCAATCCCATTTCCCGGTTCATGTCCTTCTCCTTCTGCATGCAGATCTCTTTCAGTGTCCGGTTCCGCTCAGGGTGCGTGACCGAGTGGTGGATGCTCTCAAGCTGCTTGCCGATGTGCCCGAACACGTCGTCCTGTCCGTCCTGGCCCTTCCGGTTCTTTTCCAGCCTGTAGCGCATGTGCCTGACATAGCTGTCGTTGATCGAACCCTTGATGTCAGATTTTGTGCGGATCATGGAGATAACCGTGCTGATAAACGTCTTTGCATCCCCGGCCAGGTCATTCTGGCCGTGCCGGAGCATCTGCAGGAGCAGGACCAGATGGTAATTGAGCGGTTCGTCCTTCTTCAGGCCAACCGTTTTGCGGATGCTGCCGGCTTTTTTCCTGTCCTGCACCTCCATGTCCAGAATCCTGTCCATGGACCGGAGCAGCTCCTCGAGGCGCTGCACATCTTCGTCCAGATGGGCAATCTCGCCGTAACCGTACTCGTGATCTGTTTCTGCCATCCCGTTTCACCTCCTCCGTCTTTCGGGTATTGGCTATGCCATCCGCCCCAGCAGCCAGGTGACAAATCCCTGTGTGTTACCTGCCCCTCCGGAATACTCGCCGTACAGGTCCTGGAGCACTTTGTATTCTTCGTCCGTCATCGGCGCAGTGATCTTTCCGAACCGGAGATTGAGCTGTGTGGGCGCTGCAGGTTCTTCATCCGGCACTCCGTCCCCCTCATCGCTGAAAGCGTCCACCAGTTCACTGATGTGGAACACGTCCTCGTCAAAGTCCAGTCCGGCCACCTCATCCGCAAGCTTCTCCAGGTCCAACCGGAAAAAATCCAGTATCCTGTTGTCCAGGTTCCGGAACTCCCGCTTGGCTTTTTCACTCAGCCCCCGGATCTGCAGGACCTCCGCCTCTGTGTGCTCCAGCTCCCTGAGTGCCTCCAGACGGGTGTGCCCGGCCTGCACGTTCAGGTCATCGTCGACAATGATCGGACTGATATAGCCGCATTTCCGGATGCTCTCCATGGTCGCCTTCACGGCTTCCCCGTTGATCCGCGGATTGTCTGCAGACGGCTTGAGCTGATCCAGCCCGGCCGTAAAATACTTTTTCCAGGGTTTGCTCATGGTTCTGTCCCTCCTGCCACGAAAAAAGCCCCACGGCACCGTGGAGCTCCTTCAGTCATTTTCTCAGTATGCACTATATCACATATTCATTGGATATTCAAGTGAAATCAAGTGAAATTCCGCATGTCATTTTATATAAACTTTCCGGATTGTCTTTGTGCACTTTTTCAGTGCCTGCCCATAAAACGTCTGATTCCATGCCGTTTTCGCTCTGAAACAGCCAAAACGGCACGTTCTGAGCCAATTTCAGATAGGGGCACTTTGTGAAAATCCTGCCGGCATACGACTCACCCGGATACCTCAAGATACGCCGCGTACCTCACCCGGATCTTTCTGAACGCCTCCCCCTGCATGATTTTCCATCCCATCCAGCACATTGATGTGTTTACAGCATGCTGCCCTCCTTGTCCGGTTAATCATCCTGCCCGTGCTTTCCCGGGACAGTCCTTTGATGTGCCCCGCATGCGGGGTCTCACGGTTCCTCTCGTTGTGCATCAGTTTCAGGCCTTCAGTGCCCTCTTTGCGGATGCACACCAGCCTGCTCACCGTCCGTTCAGGCTGCTTTTCAGCGCCTATGATCTCCAGCACCTGCATCTCATGCAGCGTGACGTTCCCGGAACTGACGACGGGCCCCGCCATAAACCGGCGTCACCCTCAGTGCAATGGCCTTCCGAATTCCTGCACCATTGTGCCATGTTCTGCGAATACGCGGTCAATGTGTCAGCTGATGATCCCTGTTGACGTGGGAATATACTGATGATAAGATAATTCCGCTGATTACGGTGACGGAATATCAGCTTAAATACATAATGCCTATGAAGAGTGCGCGAGAGACAAGCTCGTTGACCGCACGACAACCTGCCGCAAGGTAAGGTGCCAAAGCTTGACCGATAGGATGCAGAAACAGATCAATACGCAATCCTGTCGGGACGATGGGGTTGCTTTTTTTGCGATCACTCTTCGTAGGCAATCGGGGGGAAACCGCAAATGAAAAACAGCTTCAAGGAAAATGGCAGCATGCTTGTCCGCTTTGAGACACCGGAAGAACGATCAGAAATCATCAGGATTCTGGAAGATCAGCTTGGATTCCGGACCGCCAAAGACATGGAGAGGATAACGAAAATCCAGCCGCATGATACACAAACTTTTGATCTTAACCTAAAGCATAAAACATACAACTGCCGGACCCTGCCATTTCATGATGCGGTCTTGATGTCCAGCGGGGTCCGGTTCTATTCCGCACAGGAGTTTTTCCGGGTCGCAGAATTGGGATTCAGGATTGTGCCCCGTTACCCCGTCTTTCACGTTCCGCATGACGGCCGGGAATTCCCGGAAGAACTTATGCGGTCAGTCTGTGTTCCCCAGGAGCTTTTCATGAAGTACCATGAGGAGATGCGGGACGCCGACATCAGCCGGGTTGTTCCCGGTGCCTATCGCGGAGGGGATATGTGCCGCACTTTTCCAGTCAGCCGCCTGCTCTGTGATGTCGAACGCTTTATTGGGCCGGAAGAAGTCATGGAACGGTATGGTATGGGTTTTTGCTATGAAAAAGCTTACGATGGGACAGTCATCAAACATGTAAGCAGGGAATTGAAGGAGAAGACATTCCTGCATTACAGAGAACACCATGAAGGGATGGACAGAATCTGCAGCCGCCATTCACGAATTCTGCTTTTCGATCTGCACAGCTATTCTGACAGGATCATTCCTGAGGGCTTTCTGCAGGAGAACCGTAGGGCGCCGGACCTCTGCATCGGCGCAGATGAACATTTTACGCCTTCGCAGCTGACAGAAATTGTTCAGAAGCATTTTACAGAAGCCGGATTCTCCATCAGCATCAACTATCCATACACAGGCTGTTACATTCCAAACACTGTGTTGTCTCATAAAAGCAACACGGATCTGGCAGCTGTCATGCTGGAAATCAATAAGAGGACCTACTGTGATAAGTGCGAAAAGCCTGTTCCGGAAAAGCTGCGTCGCATTGAGAAGATCATCCGGCAGATCGTTGCAGATTGTGTCACGCTTGAATGATAACCAGATTTTACCGCAGGCAAATACCTCTGACAGTGCGTCCTGCTCGTCAGGGAGTCGATATCTGACGATGATATTGACCTGAGACTTGTCCCGTGGACAAAACAGGGCCATGGACAGATCTTTCACTCCCCTTTTCGCAACAGCTGAATGCATTGAAAAAAAGCTGGATTAGGGCAAAGACCAATGGTATACTGAACGCAATCCAGAAGGGAGGTGCATGGTATGTCACGGTATATCCTCTACAACGACGATGTGCACGTTGCGCAGTTTGAAGTACATAACTCTGTAATCACCAATTTCATTCCGCAAAGACCGGAATTGCTTCCCATGCAGATCCGCCATGCGACTGCGGACGCCTTTGCATCCTGGATTCGTGAGCGGGCTGTGGATCTGAACAACGTCATACACCGCAATCTGATGTATGAGCTGACCGGCAGCCGTGACAAGACCACGCTTGCTCTTCGGACGCATATGTTCAGCATTACCGATACATTCACTTGCTTTGAAGATGGCGAGTTTGTCCCGCGTCTGCAGCTGTGCAGACCGGAGGATCAGAATCAGGTCAGTGATTATATTCTGGTCTCCAGTGATACCAGTCTCCGTAACCTGCGTGTGTCAACGCCGAACGCATCCACAGACGGAAGCTTTACGAAAACCTGGAAATATGAAGAAAATGCCTGGTGGCTGTACAAGCTTCAGTTTCCATCAGCAACAGAAAGTGAAGTGGAGATCAGCCGTGTTCTGAACAGCATCGGATGGGATGCTGCTGAGTACCGTTTTGTCGGTAGGTTCCGTAAACGTGTGAAAACACGGAATTTTCTGGGGTCACAGGAGTTTTTTGAGCCCTATGACTCTTTCCGGTTCTTCTTCGATAATCCCGGGGATGACGATGATGTAATCTGTCAGAACATCGCTTCTCTGGGAGATGCGTATGCGAATGCATGGAAGCGTATCCTGCTCGCTGACGCACTCTTTCTCAACATGGACAGGCATATGCGCAATTTCGGTGTGATCCGTTCTTCAACGACAGGCGAAGTGCTCAGACTGGCGCCGAACTTCGATAATAACCAGGCATACCTGGCCAATCCCGGTGGGACCTATTCTGATGTCATGCTCAGACGGTACATGTTACATGCTGATTGTCACGACAGGGAAAACCTCGAAACGCTGAGCGATGCATTGCTTGTACATCCCTCTTTGAAGCATGCTTATGAAGCAAGCCGTACATATTTGAACAGATAAGCCGTATACAGACCGCTGCCTGTTTTCTTACTGACTTGGCTGACAGCAGACCATGTACATTTGCTCCATCCAACCTGCGTACCTTCTGCCTTTTAATTCCTGTATACCTGTCGTTGAAACGCCATTGCAAGCCGACCTGCAGCGGCGTTTCTCATCTTCTATTGAAAGTACTCACAGCAAGACTGAGAAAATACCCTTGGCAATATACTGACACCCAAGCTTAGCAGCAACACGTGTGAACAGAAACAGATCAAGGAAAGACGAAGAAAGCCATCTTCCAGACGGTGAGTTTTCAACTTTGCTGCTGTAACAGCCGGAGAACCCGCAGCAAACCCGTACCGTGGGAATCACCCTGTACAGAAACTGTGGGGACCATCCGCTCTTATTTGTTCACATTCTGTTGGAATCGGAAAAGAGGACACTCATGAAGATGCCGAAGATCGCAGCCCACAGAGGCTGCGCAGCAGGGAACATTCCCTGCAACACCTGGATTGCCTTTGAGGCAGCGCTGGCCTGCGGGGCGGATATCGTGGAGCTGGATGTGACGCGGTGCGCCGACGGCACACTGTTTGTGTTTCATCCCGGCATGGAGCCGGCGCATCTGTTGTCCCCGAAGGGCATCTGCGAGATGACCGCGGATGAAGTGCGGGAACTGAGATATGTCAACATGGACCGCTGTGCCACGGAGCTGGGAGTGAGCCTGCTGGACGACCAGCTGGAGCGGCTGAAGGACCGCTGTGTCATTAACATTGACAAATTTTTTGAGTGGCCGGAGGAAATCGCCGCCTGCGTGCGCCGCCATGCCATGCAGGATCAGGTGATCATCAAGACCAACGCGACGGAGGACTGGTTTCGCCGGGTGGAATCTGTCGCGCCGGACATGCCCTATCTTGCGATGACCACGGACCGGGATGATTTTTCCGAATCCCTGCGCCGCCGCAATCTGCGCTATATCGGGACAGAAGCCAACTTTGCCCTGGACACCGCGTCCGTGGCACAGAAAGCCTATATCGACAGAATGCATGCCCTGGGGCTCATCGTGTGGTACAACAGCATTGTTTTTGATTATCACACTGTGCTTGCCGGGGGACACAACGATGATGTTTCCGTCGCCGGCAATCCGGATGAAGGCTGGGGCTGGATGATAGACCGGGAGGTGGATATCATTCAGACGGACTGGCCCTGGCTTCTGCGACGGTATATGGATCAGCGCGCAACCTGATACATAAATTGTAGCAGTGTATGATCACATGCTCCCATACATGATCGGGGTATTGGTAAGTCTAAGAGAATTTTGACCTCCTCTTGTGTAAAGAAGGCCCTTTCCACTGAGTCAATTTCCTTTTTGAATGGTATCTTCAGAATAGCTTTTGCAAAAACATATGCTGAATTGAAATCGCAGTTTTGTGAGTACTTTGCAAATTTACTAAGTGCCCAGAGGCGGTTATTGTTGATGCAGAAGCGAATGGAAAACCTGTATTTGTGACGAAATCCCCTTGTTGCACCCTGCAAGTGGGAACAAAAACCTAACGGTTAATCAGCACCCCCTATCCCCCTCATTCATGAGAGGGAAATCCTGGGTTTCTCACTCATCTTTTTCTTCCATCCGATCCTGCTGCGGTTATCTCCGCCACCAAGGAATACCAGGAGGAATCCGGCCGAATTGGCCAGTTTGTAGATGCTTGGCTGGAAGAGGGAGAGGCCTTTGAGGTGAGAATCTCTGCAGCCTATAAATTGTGGGTCTTTCATTTTTCGTGGGGGGTAATTGACTGGAAGTTGTAATTTGAAAATTA
>CAMNGW010000202.1 GCA_946538615.1 uncultured Clostridia bacterium | reverse complement strand
GAAAAACCTTTGGCTTTTCGTCATCACAGCATGGTGGACCATGGGGCATGACGTATGGGCTGAGCATCCCGGCAGACGTCCCCTGTTCCTGCTGACGCGTGTGCCATCCCGGCTTTCCTGACTGTGACCTCTTTTCTGTCATCAATTCCCATGTACCGGCACGGTCAGAGCAGGGAAGAAGATGGACAGGAAAAATGGGAAATCCTTCTCAGCAGCTTCCGGGCAAACCAATCACCTTTGTTCCTGTGCACCGGAAACGAAGATCAATTGCCTGTTTTCCAGTTTCACACTTCCATATGTTCTTGTAACCGGATCGTCATACCCATTAGGGCCCTGCTTGACAATAACAATCCGTTCCTCCTCAGCATGGTCAATCAGGTAATCATAATTGTACCCATCCAGAACATAGAGATATTCATGGACCGGATCATAGACGGCAAGAACCGTACGGACCGTCCCGCTTCCCCAGGTGACGCATGTGAACAGGTCCATGCACCCGTCCCCTGTGATATCGGACGGTTCGTACAGACCAGATAAAACGCGCCCGTTTGCCGGAAGGTTCTCCCCGACAGACTGGACCATTTTTTGTATGGCTTCCTGAGGATCAATGCCGTAATCAGCCAGATTTCCTGACGGAACCGGGGCGGCTACCGGGGTCAGTTCAAAAAAACCTGGAATCTGCAGGTAAGACGGGATATCTGCTGGACTGTGCTGATATTCCACAGGGATATCAAGGAACTGTCCAGATGCCTTATGATATTCAAAGGTAACCAGAATCGGGATACCTTTCTGAAAGAGATAAAGATAATGGACGGGGTCTTCCGATGTCAGGCTGTCACTGCGGATAAAACCATTCATTGAGGTGAGAAAAGCCACACTTTCATACCCTGATCGGGTATTCATCATTACGCTCAGGAGCGAAATGTTTATACGGGCCAGATACTGATCCTGAATAGCCGGGGAAAGGCGGTTAAATGCTTCCCTGGTTTCCTGGTCATCCGGGACGAATCGTTCCATGAGCGCTCTGGGATCAGCCATGCGGAGGGAATACACCGCGACAGGACAGCTGTAATCATGCGTGTTCGCTCTTTCCCTGATTTGACGGGATGACTCAGGTGTGCCGAGCACGGACTGATAGTCGTCACTGTCCACCATTTCACTCATCAGCCTGGTCACTTGAAGGCCGATGTGGTAATAATCCGGTGCCTCTGTTTCTGCGGACGCGCTGCAGGCTATGCACAGGATCAGGGCGGATAAAAGCAGTGTGAGGGTCATTTTTCCGGTATGCATTGTCATCTTCCTTTCCATGGAATTCCTGTTTTTTTGAATCTGACGGACAGACATGTATGGACTGATCCGGCTGTCTGCAGGTCATCGGATAGGATGGTGCATCTTGATACGTTTCAATTGTCCGGGCAATTTCATCAGCAAGCATGGTTTCTTCCAGTATGTCAGGATGAAGCTCCCTGGTTATGACCCATTGAACCGCATCGGGTATATATTCTCATCAGGAATAAGATGTACAGTACGACTGGAAATCCTGTTCAGCACTTCATCTGGCACATGAAAATGACTTTCACAGGCATCTCTTACCGCAAAATAGTACAGGAGCCACCACGATTTCTGGTTCAGACAGTGGACCACAGAAAGGCAGGTCTGTTCTCCGGACCATGATTCAGGGTAACCTTCTTCATAATGACAGAGCACAGAATGCTTATGATATTCAGCTATATATGACAAAAAGATTTCTGTATACAGCACCAGATGCTTTTCAAGGATATTTTCGTGGTCCAGGTCCAGGACCCGGTATGCCGAATCAGGATCGTATTTCAAAAATGGACACAGCTGATCGATAACAAGAAAAATGGCATTGTTGTCTATGGTAAAAGAATCAAACAGTACAGTCTTCTGTTTCATTATTTTGACAGTCTTCTGTTTCATCGTTCCTCCAAAACTTCAGACAGGAAAGCGATTGCCGCAGAGGCTGGCCCTGAGAACAGTCCCTTCAGCCCCCGGGCAGAAATGGAGCCTTCCCTTACAGAGAGTAACGCGGTCTGCATGGCCAGAACCTGCAGGAACAGAGACTGCAGGGGCGGTGGGATTTGGCAGCGCAGGCCCGTACTGATTCACAGACAGACAAGGCCTGGACACATCCGCAATGTCCTCTGCTGCTGTTACCAACCTGTACAGTATGGTCTGCTTTTCTTCCATCCCTTGTCTTACCGGGGTTCTTTGCGGATGGTTCTGTCCGCATGTTCTCTAAATGGCTCTGCCCACTCAGGGATCCGCACGTTTCCTCATTTTTACCCTGTTCCCCTGAGATGTGTTCAGGAACGGTTCAGCCATCCCGTATGATGCAGCCATATGACAGTCCGTATGCACCAGCCTTTTATGGCTTTTCAGACGTCTGTGCATATGACGGTCTCAAATTCTCCATTTTACCGCTGCCCGGTCACTGATCCTAAAATGCTTCAAAGCAGCCTAAAACGGCACAAGGCAGTACGGCTTCTTTTAAAGGTGCTCTCCAGGGGGCAGTTTTTCTTTTTTTCTGACAGGGATTCCAGGCGGATCGTTCCCGCCGGCTGCATCAGGATGTCCATCTGATCTGCAGTCCTGCAGCACCTGGAAAACAAAACTGCAGCATCAGGAAAAGTGACTCCTGGAGCGTGCTGAATCCCGCCTTTGCACCGGATCAGCATGCTGTGATCAGAGCAGGACTGGCATGCAATCAGGCATGTGTTCTCTCTCAGGTGAAAAGAACAGGTGCTGTCAGTCATCCATCTGCTGATTGATGAAAGGCTCATCCGGATGGAAAACAATTGTCTCATCTCCGCTGCTGTGCTTGACAGCATCACAGCAAGCTGCAGCTGCACAGAACCGCTGAACAGGGAACGTCGTCACCGGGTATCCGCAGAGCGCTTAACAGCCTTTTCCACTGTTTCATCCATCCGAAGCTGTGCCTTTTTGTGGGCAATCTGCATCATGTACCCGTCCTGTATACTATTTTAGCCCCAAAGGCTCAATCAATAACTGCAATGTTTCTGAGTACCCGACTTTCCGCAGTGGGTCCTGCTGTACATTTCTGTGTGTGACACCCGGCCTTGATCTGATCCAAAAGCCGAAGTGTATTTGAGCCAACAATTGGCTCATGAATCATCCGGCAAGGAAGTCTCCAGGAAGATGTTTCGTTTATGATCATAAAGGAATACGGCAGCGAAAGAAGAAAAGAGTTCTTATGCAGCATGAACCACCAGAGCCGCTCTGTCAGGTTCAGATGATCTGAACAAAGATCGCCATTCTGGCTCAAATCAGGTTCAGAATAACAGCAAAAGGCCCGGGGTGCGGGCAGGGAAATCCGGAAAAAGTGCCTTCTTTGCAGAATCTTCGTTATATTGCTGAAAAGAATGATTCAGTTATAATAGAAGCAGAATAAGACGATGGCAGAGCAGATGTAGCAGGAAGCGGGCATGCTGTGGCAGGGGTAAGAACCCCTTCGAAGACGAAGACGCGAAAACAGCCATGCAGCGCTCAGTGGGAAGGAGTGAAAAGGGGATGAAAAGGGTCATTGCAACGGGAATACAGGATTTTGAGAGCCTGCGACTGAACAATGGTTTTTATATCGACAAAACCGATTTTATCCGGGAATGGTGGAACGGCATTGATTCCGTCACCCTGATTACCCGCCCCCGCCGCTTTGGCAAAACCCTGAACATGTCCATGCTGAACTGCTTCTTTTCGAATCAATATGCAAACCGTGGGGAGCTTTTCGATGGCCTGATGGTCTGGGATGACCCGGCCATGCGGGAGCAGCAAGGGAAGTGGCCGGTAATATTCCTGAGCTTTGCAGGAATCAAGGAAACGACCTATGCCAGCAGTATGATCCAAATAAAAAAGATCCTTGTGCGGCTGTTTTCTCAGTTTCCGGAACTGCGACAGACGGATCTGCTGGATCCGAACGAGCAGGCTGCGCTGGATCAGATTCAGGAGAAGATGAGGGATGAGGACGCCTCGATGGCTCTGAATCTGCTTTCCGCTCTGCTGGAAAAGATTCATGGGAAAAAGGTACTCATCTTCCTGGATGAATACGATACGCCGCTGCAGGAAGCCTATGCAAACGGATACTTGGGTGATCTGGCTGCCTTCACCCGGTCCATGTATAACAATGCCTTCAAGGCAAATTCCTCCCTGGAGCGGGGCATCATGACGGGAATCACGAAAGTCAGCATGGAATCTGTCTTTTCGGATCTGAACCACCTGGATGTGGTGACCACTACTTCGGATAAGTATGCAACGGCGTTTGGATTCACGGAAACGGAGGTTTTCGAAGCACT
Source organism: uncultured Clostridia bacterium (assembly GCA_946538615.1). Lineage (GTDB taxonomy): Bacteria > Bacillota > Clostridia > Christensenellales > Aristaeellaceae > UBA2943. Next base: position 2,457 of record CAMNGW010000202.1, on the reverse strand, counting down.
GGAGCAGCAGGGCTTCGGTGAGGAGGAAAAGCAGGAAGTAAAGATTTGGTATGACGGCTTCACCTTCGGCAGCGTGACGGATATCTATAATCCCTGGTCGGTGACCAACTATCTGGATAAAAGGAAATTCGACACCTACTGGGCCAATACCAGCGGAAACGGGCTGATCGGGAAACTGCTGCGCACAGGGAAGCCGGAGATCAAGAGCATGTTTGAAACACTCCTGACAGGCGGGACGGTGACAGTGCCGGTGGATGAGCAGATCATCTATAACCAGCTGGATACAAACCCGGATGCGGTATGGAGTCTGCTGCTGGCGACGGGATATTTGAAGATTGTCCATGCCATGACGGAGAAGGAAGCCTCTGATCTGGACAGCGCTAGGATGTACACCATGACCCTGACGAACCTGGAGGTTCGTCGCATGTTTTCCCGGATGGTACATGACTGGTTTGCGCAGACCAGCGGGCTGTCTGACTTTACAAAGGCCCTGCTGCAGGGGGATGTTCGCGGAATGACACGAACCCTGAATGATATTATGCTGACATCCATGAGCTCCTTCGACGGAGGAAAGAATCCTTCCAACAGGCTGCCGGAGAACTTCTATCATGGGCTGGTGCTGGGTCTGCTGGCCGAAAACACCCGGGATTATCTGTTGAAATCCAACCGGGAAAGCGGCTGGGGCAGGTATGACGTGATGATGGAGCCAAAGCTGCCCGGAAAACCGGCGGTGATTATGGAGTTTAAGGTCTTTGACCGGCTGGATGATGAAAATGGTCTGGAGAACACGGCAGAAAACGCCCTGCGCCAGATTGAGGAAAAACAATATGCAGCGGAGCTGCTGCTGCGGGGCATCCCGGCGGACCGGATTCTGAAATACGGCTTTGCCTTCAAGGGCAGGGAATGCCTGATCCGGAAAGGCTGAGCACTTATCTTTTTTTTCAATTTTTCTTTCTGTACAGAAGAGTCGGGCGTTTTCACTTGGCAGTGAGCTTCTGGTTCTCTGTTTTCAGATTTCTTCGGATGTCCCCGTATCAACGTGTAAGCCTGGTCAGCGTATGCTTTGTTGAACGGAGCAGATGTACTGCATTGAGAATCAATGTTCTGAACTGCACTTTGCTCAGTTACCAGACCATCTGCCGTATGTTTGACTGTTCCTTCTCCATGGCTCGTCGTCTTCTTCTGTCTGCAGGTTCTGTTTCTCCCGTCTCAGGTTTAACTTGACCGATCAAGGTTCTTCGGGAATGAAGGGCCTTTTTCTTTTTCCTGGTATGATTTGCCCCGATAGGCATGCGCATGATCATTCAAACGCAACGCTGACAGGATGTAACGAAAGAAACATCCGGGCCACACATCCATTTTCACCTTCCTCCAGAGAAAAATATCCTCTTCTTAATCAGAAAATCCTGTATGGTGAGGATCGGAATCAGTTGGGCTTCTGTTTAACACATTCAGATCATTGAAAACCTGTCATGCAGTGACGATGTATTTTGTGGAGCAGCATGAAATTCTGTTCCTCATCCGCTGCAGGAAAAGAGACAGGCCAGGTGTAATTGTCCGGAAAGAACGCAATGAGGAGCGCCTCATTCGTATCCTGCACAGTCTTTTTCTGTACTGGTGCTTAAATCTATGACAGATCTCAGATACAGTGGACGACAAAGGCAAACGAAAGGCTTTGCCAGTTCCAGAGAATAAGTGGCATGTAAACATTGCTGATCACCACGAAGTGTATATTTCATCAGAAAATTTGCTCTGAATCTGGATATCCTCTTTCAGAACTGCCAGCTGCTTAGGGAGAAGGAAAATACGGCACCACATGAAGGCGCCGTATGGCTGCAGGGAATCTGTTATTGTGGCCGCTGCGGATTGAAAATGCATTTGCCATACAGAAACGGTACTGCTGGCAGTGGAAAAATGTCCGTTGATATGCTCTTTCACACACCACGAAGGTCCAAATGGATGGCGCCACAGCATGCCTGCTGTTCGTGTTGACGCAGTCATTTCTGAAGAAGTGACCAAAAGCTGACGCCCGGGATTTTGGTTATTACAGCGGAAGGAGCTGAAGAAGTAAGCTAAAATGAGGATAATCGGTACCACAGGATGGATGATAATTCCCATGTTATTCCTGCTGAAAATGTTCTCAGATCGTACACGTTATTTGGAAGAAACTCCATCAGAACTGTCTCAGGTGGAATCATGAAGGAGAACATACCGGATGAAATCCAGATTCATATCCTGTATGGACGTCACGGCCCGGGAAGGTGCTTTAACCAATTCCTTTCAGAACAATGCCATGATACACAAGTACTCAGAACAGCCTTCGGAACAAGCAGTGTCAATCCACTCAATGAGATGTATCTTTACTGTCCTGTATATCTTTTTTTTCACCATCTGGATTTTTGTGACCCATTGCAAGGGCAAGACACATACCGACAGACATTCCGATCGGCATCCACA
>CAMNGW010000201.1 GCA_946538615.1 uncultured Clostridia bacterium | reverse complement strand
CGCGGTCCCCAGGCTGAAAAGTATGCCGACCGTATCGCAGCCAAGGTAGAAGCCAATACAGCCTATGCGCCGTATCTTCCCAAGGAATACCTGTCCAATGGTTTTGGCGATGCAGACGAGGAAGCAGAACGCAACCTGCTCCTTACGGACATTGACCACTATCTTGACCAGTTCCGTGCCAATGCGGTGGTCCAGGGCATCACTGAGGCTGACTGGCAGAAACACCTTGAAGTTCTTGGCACGCTGTCGGTTGACGAATACATCCAATACTGGCAGAATTATTACGATGCACACAAGTAAGGCTTTCCTTACAGGGGGATCTGTCCTGTGGCAGGTCCCCTTTTATCAACAGCAGCAAGGAGCGGGAACATGATCATCGATGAGATCCGGCAAGGACTGGAAAGACATGTGCGCCACAGGATATGGTTCGTCTCAGACCTTCAGCAGAGGCAGCCGGTCCGCGCACGGAAATGTATGCAAACTGCTATGGACGATTTTGTCAGCCTGAAACTGCAGCCTGAGGCTGTTTGCTATCTCGGGGACGCCACAGAGGGAGAGGACATTGGTTTCATCCATGAGATGGCTCAGATGCAGGTTGAGCAGTTTGCCAGGGTGGACGCGCCTGTCTGGTACACCATAGGGAACCATGATTTTGACTATTTCCGCTTTCACAGAAAAGATCTGCCGGGCATGTGCATCCCTTTTGTGGAATATGTCCGGAAGTTCCCGCAGTGGCACGTGCCAGATGCGTCTGAGATGGCCCGTTTCCTGGATCTGGGGGATATCGCGGTTCTGCTTCTGACGGACCATGCTGATCCTCAGGGGGCCTGGTACACAACGCATGGAGAGATCCATGGATACAGAGAAGAGTATCCCTACCGTCCCGAGGACTACCGTAAAGTGATGGACGATGTACAGGCCCTGAACAAACCGGTTGTGACCTGTGCGCATTATGCGTTTGCCGGCGGGAACCGTGAAGCGCCCCTTTTCGGCCGTTTCCTCCCCCTGCCGGAGAACGTGCGCATCCATTTCTACGGACATGCCCATGTAGGCGATGCCTACTGGGCCGGAAAAGATGCCAACCGGAAGATTTCCAACGTGGACGGACAGCCGATTGTGCAGGTGGACGTGGCAAGCCTTGAGAGCGGAAGGGGCAGTGCGGTCCGGTCGGTCGTGTTCGAATGGTACGATACCGATGAAATCGGAGTGTTTTTCCGCAACCATTCCCTTGGCGTATGGGACGATGTGCTGATGGTCCGAAAAGGTGACTGTCAGTTTGTCCCGCTCGCTGAATAAAAGGGATAAGCCAGCCATGTCCTGGCTGCATCCAGGAACAGAGGAAAGGGCCGCGAGGCGACAGAACGTTCCCTGTATAAAGGGGAGAAGCAGCCGGTGCCTGCTCATCACGGGAGCAGGTGCCGGCTGCATTTTTGTGTTCCAGTCCTGCCTGATCTGGCACATGCATTTTCGTGTACAGACTGGACTGCAAGAAATGTACGTTTTTTTTCCAGAACAGACAAAAGTGGTGTTGACATTTCAAAATATCTCAATATAATAAGCTTAACATTAAGCTAACAGTAAACTTAATGTAAAGTAAGGAGGAACGAAAAATGAAAAAAATGCTGACCCTTGTACTGGCTCTTTGCATGGCGCTGAGCGCAGTATCCTTCGCTGTGGCAGATGAACTGCCTGAATTTGGCTCTCTCGTGCTGGGCGAGAATGCCGATCTGAAGGCTGATCTGGTGTTTGCCTATCATCGTACGGACCGCCGTGAACTTCTTGACGGTTATGTGAAAAAGTTCCAGGAAATCTACCCCAATGTGAACATTACCTATGACCTGATTACCGATTATGCTGAAAATGCGCTCCTGCGCGTGGGCACAGACAACTGGACCATCATGGGCATCCCCACTGTGGCCAAAGATGAGCTGCCCAACTATTTCGTTCCCTTTGGCACGGTAGAAGCTCTTTCAGAAAAGTATTCTTTCATGGATGCCTGGGCTTACAATGGCATGACATACGGCATTCCTTCCACCGGAAGCGCGCAGGGCATTGTGTACAACAAGGCCGTATTTGAAAAGGCAGGCATCAAAGAACTGCCCAAGACGCCTGATGAATTCATTGCGGCTCTGAAACTGATCAAAGAGAATACTGACGCCATCCCGCTGTACACCAACTATGCAGCCGGCTGGACCATGGGCGCATGGGACGCTTATCTGGGCGGATCTGCCACAGGCGATGCCACCTTTATGAACCAGGTACTCCTGCACAAGGCCAACCCCTTCTCTGACAATGGCGACGGAACAGGCCCCTATGCTGTGTACAAGATCCTCTATGATGCCGTGAAGGAAGGCCTGATTGAGGAAGACTACACCACCACCGACTGGGAAGGCTGCAAAGGCATGATCAACAACGGCAAGATCGGCTGCATGGTGCTGGGTTCCTGGGCCTATCCCCAGATGCAGGAAGCCGGCCCCAATCCCGACGACATTGGCTATATGAGCTTCCCTATCACAGTCAATGGAAAACAGTATGCCACTGCCGGTGCAGACTACTGCTTCGGCATCAATGTGAAGGCTACGGATGATCAGAAGCTGGCTGCCATGTACTACATCAAGTGGCTGACAGAGAAGAGCAACTTCAGCTATGACGAGGGCGGCGTCCCGATCATGAAGGATGGAGAATATCCTGCTCTGTACGCTGCTTTCGAAGGCATTGACATGGTCGCAGATGCTCCCGCTGCAGCCGGTGAAGAGACCCTGCTCAACGAATTGAACAGCGAGTCCGAACTGGCCATCAACGCCGGCGGCAACACCAAGATCCAGGAGATCGTGGAACACGCTTTCAACGGCGATAAAGAATTTGACGACATCATGGCTGACTGGAACGAGGCATGGTCCGATGCACAGGCAGCGCTGAAAGTTGAAGTCAACAAATAATCTCGTACCCTCGGGGGGCCGCAGGTTCAGCCGGTGGCCCCCCTTCTCTTTTCTTTACAGCCCTATGGAGGTGACTCACTTGACAAGCATTGCCGCTCCTGATCTGCGGAGGAAGAAGAAGATCAACTGGCAGAAAGTGCTCCTGATTGTCATTTTTTCCGCTGTACCGCTGTTCCTGCTTGCGCTGTTTACCTATGTCCCGTTTATCAAGATGATCAAATTCAGTTTCTATGACATGAGCTACACCAGGACCAAGGGTTTCGTCGGCTTTGATAATTATCTGAAAATTTTCAGAAAAGACGAATATGTCGGTGCCATGCTGCTGAGCCTGTATTACATGGCCGGCGCTGTCGTCCAGCTGTCCCTTGCCCTGTTCTTTGCCACACTTCTCACCTCAGGGATCAGAGGTGCCGGCATTTTCAAGGGCATCATGTTTTTCCCTTTCCTGGTCAACGGCATTGCCATCGGCTATATTTTCAAATTCTTTTATACACGGGGCTTTGTGCTTGACACTGTTCTGCAGGGCATCGGCTTTTCCCTGGACAGTCTGCCGTTCTGGCTGCGCGACCAGAGCGTGAACAACTGGTCGCTGGTATTCACTTCTGTGTGGAAATACTGCGGCCAGAACATGGTGCTGTTCATCGGCGCCATCGCCTCCATAGATCCCTCGCTGTACGAAGCCGCAACCATTGACGGGGCCAATAAGTGGCACCAGTTCACTGCCATCATCCTTCCCGGCATCAAAACCGTGTTCATGCTCAACCTCATCCTGTCCATCACCGGTTCGCTTTCTGCCTTTGAACCGGCTTATGTGGTTGGCAGCATGGGCGCAAACGGGACAGCGACTTTCTTTATCAAGATCCATCAGATGGCCCATGTGAACAACAAGGTCGGTATGGCATGCGCCATGGCCATGGTGCTGATGGTGCTGATTATTCTTTTCACTATCGCACAGAGGCTCTTTTTCCGCTACGTGATGAAGGACTCTGACAACACCTTCAACAGCAAGGCCAACAAGGCCAAAACACTCTGGTAAGGAGGGGTGCGCAATGACAACAAAAGGAACTGCTCTGCGGAATCTTTCAGCAGAGAACAGAAAAGCACAGGTGAAAAAAATCACGCTCCGCTTCCTTGCCTATCTGTCCCTCCTGCTGGCGTGCTTTATTGCTCTGCTGCCCATTGTGTCAGCTTTTACTGTTTCTTTTAAAACGGCTGAAGAATACAGCACGACCAATGCCATGTCGATGCCCCAGAACTGGCTGAATTTTGCCAATTATCAGCAGGTATGGGAAGGCAACCAGCCCAGTCAGAGCCTGCTGCGGGCATTTGCCACGTCAGGCTTTGTGGTTGTGATCGTCGTGGCCGTGTCAGTCATGATGGGATCTATGCTCGGATATGTACTTAACCGTTTCAGTTTCCCGGGCAACGGACTCATCCGGAACCTCTTTCTCATTGCCACGCTGATCCCGGGCATTGCCATGCAGGTGACCACCTATCAGATTATGACCGACATGGGTCTTGTCAATACGCTGATTGGCTATATAATTCTTATGTCCGGAACGGATGTCATTTCAATTTACATCTTCCTGCAGTTTTTTGAGAATCTGGATGTGGCACTGGATGAATCCGCTGTGCTGGAGGGGTGCACCTACTTTGGCGTGTTCTTTAAGATCCTTCTGCCACTGACAAAACCCGCTATCGTTACGGTAGCTGTTCTCAAGGGCGTGGGCGTGTACAACGAATACTACAATGCGAACCTGTACCTCAATTCGGGAAAGTATTATACCGTATCCACCGCATTGTATTCTTTCTCCGGTCCCTACAAATCCCAGTTCAATATCATCTGTGCCGGCGTATTGCTGACCCTTCTGCCACCGCTGATCATATTCCTGGTTTTCCAGAAGCAGGTCTATGCAGGGCTGGCCAGCGGGTCTGTCAAGGGCTGATGTAGTCAACTGCCTCTGTTTATCCTTGCAGAAACTGAAGTGGGGTATGCTGTGGATTGTAGCCCGGGACAGAGAAACATAAGTGCGTTCCGGGTTAAACAGGAAGTACGGACGATGCCCTGTAAGTCTTCTGCTCTTCTTACGGGACCCTGTTGCCGGCAAAGGGGCACAGCCCGTGAGAAGGGACAGGCAGAAAAGGAATGTATTGGAACGGTACGTGTCATGCTGGAGACAGGAAAGAGCGTATTGTAAAAAACGAGTGCAGGTAAAACAATGCCCCGGAGGATGGGTCTGAGCCGCATCGTAAGGAGGAACGCAGTCATGGCGCCATTTCCTCCCCGCCTGAGCATATAAGGCGGGGGTATCCCTGGCTGCTGCTGTGATGAAAAAAGTATCAATGCGTGATATCGGCAAGGCTGTCGGTGTGAGTGCCGTAACAGTCTCCAAAGCCCTCGCCGGCAAACCGGGCATGAGCGACGATATGCGAAAACGCATTCAGGATATTGCCGGAGAAATGGGGTACCAGTATCCTGAAGGTACCGCTGTGCGGATTAAAACCGGTCTGGATATTGGCATCGTGATTCCGGAGCAGTACTTTGAACCGGATGCTTTTTATTCCATGGTTTACAGGAAACTGGTTTCACGGCTGAACCTCGACGGTCATTTTGGGCTGCTGGAACTCATTACCGAAGCGGATGCCTCCGCTGTGCGCATGCCGCGGCTGCTCGACAGCGGCCATGTGGATGGTCTGATCCTGCTCGGGCAGCCAAAGCGGGAATACATCCGGGCGATCGCGGCTCTGGGGACACCTGTGGTTTTTCTGGATTTCTATGATGAACAGGCAAGTACCGATTCAGTGGTCGGAGATAACACCTATGGGTGTTACCGGCTGACGAGCCATCTGATCAAAAACGGGCACCGGGAGATAGGCTTTGTCGGCAATTACCATGTCACCAGCAGTATCATGGACCGTTTTCTGGGGTATTTGAGGGCCGTGCTGCTGCATGGGCTGCCGGTGAACCCGGCATGGATCATTGATGACCGGGACAATGACAACAACTGGACAGAACTGGTGCTTCCGGAAAGCATGCCAACAGCCTTTGTGTGCAACTGCGATGTGACTGCCGTCAAGCTGATTGCCAAGCTGAGGGAGAAAGGGTTCAGGGTGCCGGAAGATATTTCTGTGACAGGCTTTGACGACTATATGATCCAGACGTCCGATGTGCCATTGAGTACGTTCCGTGTGGACACAGATGGAATGGTTGAGCTGGCTGTAAAAGCAATCACGGAAAGATGTTCAGGCATCCGCAAAGCCTACGGGCGCCTGATTGTCAGCGGTCAGCCTGTTTACAGGGAATCTGACGGGCCGGCGCCTGTGAGGAAAAAATGACGGATCCGGACGGTTTCACGGAAGCCTGTTTGCGGTGGAGCCACAAGCTTGTGGGGTTCCGCCGTTTTTCAATGATAAGAAATACGATCTGTGCGTAAAAAATGCAGAAATGATCTGATATGCGTTGATCGGGACCAATGCCTGATGTCATGTGGGCTGACAAAGGTGCATCCGGTCTCAGGACAGCATATTTCCCTTTCAGCAGACTGAAAAACGCTCCGGACAGCGGCAAGTCCGGAGCGTTTTGTATGGTGTGCCGGGCATGGCACAATTCTAACGGGTGAAAGTCCCGTCACGGGTAATTACCGCCAAGTGTAGCGAACCGCAAGCTGCTGTCAGCAATGACAGGAGGGGAGGAAGCGGTGTAGCAAAGCCGAGGAGCCTACGAACAGAAACCGGATACAAGGCTAAACGGTGGGTAAGGATGCCATACAATCCGAAGCCCGAAAGGTAAACGTAGAACCGAAGCAGTAGATCCGGAGGTTGTGCGGCGAAAGAATTGTGTCTTACCCCGGG
>CAMNGW010000200.1 GCA_946538615.1 uncultured Clostridia bacterium | reverse complement strand
GAATGAACCCAGTTCTACATGAGTGTATTAGTAACAAAATTCTGGAAATTTACGTATAAAGTGTCGAAGACCCGGCTGAATTTTACTTGGGTTGCTCCTTCATTTCCGAAATTGTTTTTGATTTACTCTATTTGTCGCAATCACCTTTCCGCTCTTCTTCTCTCCCTCGCGCCACCCTTCCTCCGTTTCTCTGCACTTGAACGACAGGGGCAGCGCATGGTATACTATTGAAGGACATAAAATACAAGTCATCGGAGGATTCCCTGTATGAGTAACCAGGTGATTCTGATTTCTGTATACACCCGCCCGGTGGATCCCGATGCCTATCCGGCGGGGCTGGCTAACGCTGTGCATTTAGCCTGTCAGCGCATTGGCGAGGAAAGGCAGCCGCTGAACAGAAACTATGGTGTGCTATTCCCCAAGGGATATGTATCGGATGAGGATACGATCGTGCCCCTGGGTGTCGTTCGACCCTCCATATTCGCTATGAAGGATGGGTACATCGGCATCATGGGCTATTTGGTGTATGAGTGCGGTGAACCGGCTCCGCGACCTGAGGGTGACTGCTTCCTGTGGAAAACGAAGGATCTGATCCGATTCGAGGAGATTGGCCCAGTAAACGGGAACGATTATCCGGTTTCCGACACACTGGCTGTGGACGAAGCCATCGCCGAGACAGCGATCTCGTACTGGAGTCCGATCCGACAGGAAAAGGTGATCCTGCCAGAAGAGATCACGGTCAAGAACCCTTCTGACCTCGAGCACGTTTTCGCGGAGGTGGTTTACAGTGACGGCTCACGGGCGGTCAAGGCCGTCCAGTGGGACGTTGGCGCGTTGGACTTCAGCAGCCCCAACGTACACGAAATCGGAGGAATGATTCGCAGACAGGCATTCCGTTTTCCGCTGGCCGAAGGCTACGGCGATCCTGTCATTTTCCCCTGGGAGGGCAAGTGGCACTTTCTGGGCACAAATGACAACCGGGACGACATCGGGCTGTACATCCGCGAGTCAGATACAGTGGCGGGCCTGTTTGAACCGGAGGTCGAGGAGCACTTGATCCTGCCCTTCGATCCCGCACGGGGCTTTGAGCAGACATTCTGGGCGCCGGAGTGGCACCTGATCGGCGGAGAGGCGTACATACTCTTCGCAGTCAGCGGACACACATGGGGCCCCCAGTGCCACATGATGCGCCTGAAAAAGGGAGGCAGCGTGATCTGCGCCGAGGACTGGGGGAACCCGGTGCCTGTAAAGCGCATGGACGGCAGCTCTCTCAGTGCTGACGGCATCACCCTGGATATGACCTTCATCCGCTCGGAGAGCGGCGCTTATGTGATCTGGTCATACCGGCGGAATATCGGTACGCCAAAGGATACCGGCTCCATGCTATATATCGCGAAAGTCGACGAAAAGGAGCCTTGGCGCCTGACCAGCGATCCAGTGCTGCTCACACGTCCCCTGTATGGTTGGGAAAACGTGGCTGGTACCATCAATAATGAAGGTCCCCACGCACTGGTCATGGATGGCAAGGTATACTTGGCCTACTCCGGCGGATCCGCCAATGCATACACCTACGCCCTGGGCCTTATGACCGCAAACAGCGCGGATGACCTGACGCGGCTTTCCAACTGGGAAAAGAGCATCTCGCCGATCCTGTCATTCTATTCTGTAAAGGGCGAATACGGCCCAGGCCACCATTCTTTCTACCGGAACGAATGGGGCGAGTGGATGATCGCCTATCACGGTGAGACCGGCTTGCATGAGCATCTGCGCTGCGACGGTATTCGACGGGTGCACTTCCGCGCGGACGGTATGCCCTATCTGCAGATGAGCGTGGAGGAGGACTTGCCGGAGGCGGCGCGGTCTGTCCGTCTGCGCGTGCGCGTGCGATAATGCATTGAACCGCCGAAAAGCCCAGATGAAAAGAACAAGCCAATGATGCCTTTCTCGTCAGGCGACGATCAGGGGTGCCGGAAGCATGAAACTCGCAATCAGGTAAGAAAACATTTTCACGGCCAAGGAAAGCCAGCCCTGGCCGTGATACCTTTTATGGCGGTACATTGGAGTTCTTTACCGTTATCACGAGAGTTGATGGTTCTTTACCTGCAGGCCATGAAGACGTCCATGCTCTCTCCAACCGTTTCAAAACACGGAATGACTTCGTCTTTTACATGTACCAGTCCGGTGGTTCTCATATAATCCTCCAGCGTATGATACGCTCCCGAGATCGTGGAAAAGGGATTGTCGAAGGGACGGTCGATGTGGATCGGCGCATACTTGTGCCCGGACTGTGCCTTGACTTCGAGTTCTTCAGGATGGATGCCTTCCGGCATGATCTGGGACCAGTACCCTGCTGGATGACTTTAACCATTTTTTTGCACGCATAGAGTCCATCCGGAATCACAACATGGCCGGCTCCTCCATTGCCCGGATCGAGAAGTGCGGAAGAACCTTTATGATCTGCTATAACACCAGCTATTCCTATTTTATGAATAATCTGAACATGGCAAACACTGGAATTCTTCGGCGCTGAGGATTCATTTCTTGCCCCTGAGGATTTTACATGCCCGAGAATCTATCAGGAGGGATCTTTCTGCTCCATGGTCTGCTGTGGACAGTTCGACCTGGATGGCGGCGCCCGACTGAATCTGTGGTGGATGCTCGATATGACAGACGAGATCCAGGAATACAGGCAGTTCATCCGGGCATAACCATGCTTTCCTCCATTGTCAGCATCCTGCTGATGCGCCGGTTCGTGACGGGACCGATCCTGCGTCTGTTCCAGACGATGGAGGCTTTTACGCCCGAGGAGGATGGCGTTTATTCCTGAGAAAAGATCATCGCAGCGGATATACGCAGCCGGGACGAGACTGGCGAGCTCTTCCGGGACATCCGCACCATGCAGGAGGGTATCGTGGACAACACGCACAAGCTTGCCCTCATGAGCGCGGAGAAGGAACGTATAAGAACCGAACTGAATATGGCGGCCGGGATTCAGGCCAGTGCACTGCCAAGTGTTTTCCCGGCCTTTCCGGACCGGACAGATTTCAGCGTGTATGCCACCATGCCCCCTGCCAAGGAGGTTGGCGGCGATTTTTACGATTTCTTCCCTGGGTGTTGTCATGGCGGACGTATCCGACAAGGGTGTTCCTGCAGCCCTGTTCATGATGACGGCCAGAACGCTGGTGCAGATTTACGCGAAAATGAATCTGAGCCCGTCAGAGACATTGCGCAAGACCAACGAACGGCTCCGTGTCAACAACCAGGCGTCTGTGTTCATTACGGCCTGGTTCGGTATCCTGGATCTGACCACCGGTGTCATCACCGCCGTGAACGCGGGGCACGAGTACTCCGTGCTGAGGTCCGGTAGGCAGGATTTCCAGATGCTCAGGGACAAGCATGGTTTCGTTGTCGGTGTATCCGAGAAGACAAAGCTTACAGCGTATGAGATCCGTATGGTTCCTGGCGACAGGCTTTTCCTCTACACCGACCGGGTGCCGGAGGCTCAGAAGGCCGACGGGAAGATGTTCGGAATGGAACGCATGATCGCAGCGCTGAATGAAGCACCCGGTGCGCTGCTGGAACAGGTTCTGGCCAATGTCAGGGGCGCAGTGGACGACTTCATTGACGGGGCGAAGCTGTTTGACGATCTGACCATGCTTTGCCTGGAATACAGAGGATGTCCGGATGGGCAGGGAAGGAAGACAGAAGGGGAAGGTCCCGGTACGGCGCCATCAGAGCCGTGACAACCCTTCCATGACATGGCCTGGTACGGAATTGAGGAGGTTTACACTATGCTTGAGACATCTGTTATCATCGGCAATCTGTTCAGCCTCTGCGCGATGATTTCCGACTCCATCAGCGGCACAAGAAAAAAGCACAGCCAGATCATGGCAGTGCAGATTGTGAGCCAGTTTTTCTACGCTGCGTCCTCCATCGCGCTGAAAGGCTACAGCAGCACAGCCCAGAACGCCGTAGCCTTGTTCCGCAATTTGGCGGCCATGAAGAATGTGAAGAGCAGGGCGCTGGAATGGGGGCTTATCCTCGCAGGTGTGGCGCTGGGGATCGCGTTCAACAACCGTGGCCTGCTGGGCTGGCTTCCGATCATCGCCAACCTGGAATATTCCATCGCTGTGTTCAGACTCAAGGACAATGAGAGAATGCTGAAGCTGGCCTTCATTGCCAATATGGTGATGTACGCTGTCTTCAGCATAGCCATCATGAATGTCGTGGGCGCGGTTTCGTGTGCCTTCATTGCAGTGACCACTGCGGTCTCCCTGCTCAGAAAAGAGAAATAAACGGACAAGCTGTACCATAGCAGATTATACAGGAAGAATCAGCTATGATGGACCTGCACAGCAGACTGTCCATGACCTGGCCGCCGTTATTGTGACAGCGGGGAGCATTCCGGTGCAGGGTATACGGCAGTCTGCGGAAAGCTCCTGCAGGAGCCAAAAAAAGTGTGTCCGTACTGGCAGAATCAATGCAAAGCACAAAACAACCGCCAGCTGGCTTTCCCGGGCGGAAAATGATATAAACGGCCGAGTTTTCGAGGACCTGTGACTAAAAAAAGCCTTTCCGGGCATGATCCGGTGAGGCTTTTTGCATGTGCACGAAAGTCCGGATTGCACGTATATGTCCTTTGTCCGTCCGGGGCGGAGACTGGTATTTCAGCGGTCCAACAGGTAGGTTGCTGCTTCATCTGCAACGTGAATGAGCCAGGCCAATGGGAACTGCGTGTAGGCGTTGCTGACGTCCCGGACAACCGAAGCATTGCCATCCGAAAACCCCATATGGCAGTTGATTGCAGCGGCTTCATCGGTATGCAGTTTCATAAACTGCTGGACCAGAAAAACAGACTTGGCGCCGTGCCCTCCAAAATGAAATTTTTCTTCAATGACATAGCAGGGCACTTCCTGCCAGGTCCCATTGATTTTCTGGTTCCTCTTTTCTGTTTTATACATGTTGACCTTGCAAAGGTCATGGAAAAGTGCTGCGACAGCAAGCGATTCTTCAGATGGGGGAGTGGGAAGAAGAAAGGCAAGACGCTTTGCCTGTTCGTAGACATCCAGAGAGTGCTGGCACAGGCCGCCGGCATAAGAACCATGATACTTTGTGCTGGCAGGGGCAGTAAAAAAGTCCGCTTTCTGCAGCCAGGCGAGCAGGTCCTCGATACCTTCCCGATGGATACAGGTGCGGCAAATATCAAGAAATTGTGCTTTCTGCGCTTCCAGGTTCAGTTCCATGGTCAGACCTCCATCTTTGACAGGTTCTTGTCGGATAGGAGTGTAAATGAAATCGGTTGTTTTTACAAGCCGTTTCCATCCGGGACGTACGGGCACTGAAGCAAATGAAAAGGTTACGGCACAGGCAGACAGGCGGGGATACATGATGCCGGAAAGAGCGAAACGGGAAAAGACAAGGAACGGAGGGGGACTGAAGAGGGCGTGTCATGTGCCGGAGAACGGGAAAATGCCTGCATATGGTACGCATTGATGTATCTGTTTGTCCGTGCTATACTGTGTATGTTTATAATATATAAGAACATTTTCAGAACCTGTAATTCATCCCGGGAGGGGCTTGGCATGTCTGATAAGCAGTTTCAACTCAACACATACACCATACCTATGATTGAAGAAATCGGCGAACATATGCCTGGCGGTTTTTTTATTTATAAGGCAGAAGGCGATGAGGAACTGCTCTATGCCAATCATGCAGTGCTTGCACTCTTTGGCTGTGACACCCTGGATGAATTCAAATCGCTCACAGGCAACACTTTCAAAGGCATGATTTATCCGCCTGACTACGAAGATGTCAGGAGATCTATTCTGGGACAGGTCCGTTCGGAAGGAAGGAACGATCACGTGGAATACCGCGTGGTACGCAGGGACGGTTCCGTCAGATGGGTGGATGACTATGGTCACTATACCTTTACGGAGGCATTTGGCGGGGTATACTATGTTTTTATCTCAGATATTACTGAGAAACGCGAACAGATGGAATCGGACAGGGCGGTCCGCCAGGCTGTCATTGAAGCACTGAGCAAAGCGTATCATACGGTATGGCTGATCAGTGATGTGGAGTCGGGGGCGTTTGCCTTGTACCGCGGAGACATGTCGGACGAGTCAGAACATGCCCAGCCCATCCGCAGCGCACTTGAAGAGATGCGCTATCCAAAGGCCAAAGAGATTTACATCCGGACGCGAGTGGCCCCGTGCGACCGGGAGCGTCTTGATGAGGAGCTTGAACTGAGCGCAATTGCAGCCAGGCTCAGGCACAAACCTCAATTTTCGGTCAATTATCTGCGACTTATGGATGACGGGACTGAAAAATATTACCGTATTGAGTTTGCCAAGGTCGACATGCCCGGTGGCCGGGTTGGTGTGGTATGCGGTTTTAAGGATGTGGATGATGATGTCCGGGAAGGACAGGCGGTCCAGAAGGCGCTTCAGGAAGCAAAACGTGCAGAGGAAGAAAACAAGCGCCTGATTGCCGAAGTGGAATCCGCGGCCAAGCTTGCCGACCTGATGGGTTCTGTGGCATCACTGCTCACAAACATGCCCGCGATGAGTTTTTCAAAGGATGTGGAGACGGGGAGGTACCTCGCCTGCAACCAGTCTTTTGCGGCGTATGCGCATAAATCTGATCCGCAGGGTGTGATTGGCCTTACGGATTATGAAATATTTGATGAGAAAACAGCAGCGCATTTTGTCGAGGATGACAGAAAAGCTGTGACCATGGACGTGCCGTATATTTTCTTTGAAGATGTCCCTGATGCTAAGGGGAATCCCCGGAGTTTTCAGACAACAAAGA
>CAMNGW010000199.1 GCA_946538615.1 uncultured Clostridia bacterium | reverse complement strand
TATTTTTATCGAAAATTTACTTTCTGCTATTTTCAGGAATTGTAATCCTTCTTCTTTATCTTCCCAGCGCATCCCGTATGGTCTGCGCCATCGCATCCACCATGTCATCCGTCATTCCCGGATATACCCCGACCCAGAAGGTATTGCTCATCACATATTCAGTAACACTCAGATCGCCAATGACCCGATAGGCCCCGCTCCCGCGAATACTGTCAAAAGCCGGGTGCCTGATAATATTGCCCGAGAAAAGCAGACGTGTCTGAATCTGATGGTCTTCTATGTACTTTACGACTTTCTCCCGTAAAATACCTGTCTCCTCCCGGATTGTGATAAGAAAACCAAACCAGCTAGGTTCACTGCCCGGACACGCTTCCGGAAGGATCAGCACATCCTGAAGATCCTCAAGCGCTCTGTGCAGCCTTTCCCAGTTATGGATGCGCCTCAGAATAAAGCCAGGGAACTTTTTCAGCTGTTCCACCCCAATCGCTGCCTGCATATCTGTCACTTTCAGATTATATCCCAGATGGCTGTATACATATTTATGGTCGTACCCTGCAGGAAGCTCACCGAACTGTCCATCATAACGGTGCCCGCAGAAATTGTCATGGCCCGGCGGACATACGCAATCACGCCCCCAGTCCCTGTAAGACAGCAGGATTCTGTGAAGGAGCGGATCAGATGTGTAAACGGCTCCTCCCTCACCCATTGTCATATGATGCGGCGGATAGAAGCTGCTTGTCCCTATATCCCCCCATGTCCCGGTGTAGCGTGTCTGGTCATTGACAGTGTACCGGCTGCCAAGGGCATCACAGTTATCTTCAATGAGCCACAGGGAATGGCGCTTACAGAACGACTGGACTGCAGCAATGTCAAACGGGTTGCCCAGAGTATGTGCAATCATGACCGCCTTTGTCTTATCCGTATATGCTGCTTCAAGCTGGGAGACATCGATATTGTACTGCGGAAGCGTGATGTCCAGAAAAACAGGAACCGCGCCATACTGCATGACAGGTGCGATGGTAGTCGGGAATCCGCAGGCTACCGAGATCACCTCATCCCCCGGCAGAATGCGCCTTTCTCCGAGTTCCGGCGCAGTCAGTGCCATAAAAGCAAGAAGATTGGCCGAGGAACCGGAATTCACCAGATGGACATACTTTACACCGATCCACGATGCAAACTCACGCTCAAACTGTTCTGCGAAGCGGCCCGCTGTAAGCCAAAAATCCAGTGCGGCATCTGTAAGGGCGCACATTTCTTTTTCATCGTACACGCGTGAGGCATATGCGATCCTGTCGCCGGGCCGGTAAGGCGTTTTCTTCTCCTTAAACTGGTGATAATAGGCTGCCACCATCGCCTTAATCTCATCTCTCGCTTCTTGTTCACTGGTCCACGTCATCTTCATCAACTCCATAATTTTTTTGCTTCCTGGAGGTACTGCATAATCTCACGGTCCATTTCTTCCACGACATTTCCCCCGTTGGCCCATACTCTTGTCCAATTCACAGTTTCAGCAACGGCCCGTCTGGCGTCCCATACCGGTTTCCAGCCGAGCTCTGACTTAATCCTGCTGCAATCCAGCTTTAGATAACGGGCTTCATGAACGGCTTGTGCCTCCGGAGCAGTTTCCCAGCGGGCATTTTCTCCCCAGCACCTCACAAAGCACTCTGAAAGGTCTCCTGTCGTCAGACAGCTTGTTTCATCCGGTCCCACATTGAACCAGCCTGCCTTTGCAGGGTCCTCTGCCTGGGCCTGAATGATGGTCAGATACCCGAACAGCGGCTCAAGAACGTGCTGATAAGGTCTTGTGGAATAGGGGTTCCTGACCTGAATCGGCTTACCGGTCATCACAGCACGCACACAGTCGGGAATGATCCGGTCCCGGGCGAAATCGCCGCCGCCTATAACATTCCCTGCCCGGGCTGTGGAAACAGCAGGGCCTCCCGAAGAAAAGAAGCTGTTCACATAACTGTGCGTCACCAGTTCTGAACAGGACTTGGAATTTGAATACGGATCAAATCCGTCAAGCATCTCAGATTCCCGGTAACCCCAAACCCATTCTCTGTTGAGATATACTTTATCCGTTGTGACATTCAGGAAAGAGACCACACAGTCCGAGCGGCGGACGCATTCCAGAAGATTGACCGTTCCCATCACATTGATCTCATACGTCTCGCGCGGCATTTCATAGCTTGTGCGGACAATAGGCTGCGCAGCCATATGGATCACGATCTCAGGAGACGCTTCACGGAACGCTCTTTCCAGGTCCCCCATATCCCGGATATCGCCCCGGATATCCCTGACAGTCTGCTTCCCTTCCGAGAGCAGAAATAAGCTTGGCACCGTCGGAGGCTCAAGGGCATATCCGGTGACCTCGGCTCCTGCCAGGTGGAGGATCCGGCTCAGCCAGCTGCCTTTAAAACCGGTATGTCCTGTAAGAAATACACGTTTTCCCGAAAAAAAAGACAGATCCATCAGTTGTTCCACACCTTCCAAGGCGCGTTCCCGCTTGCCCACATTTTCTGAAGAAGATCATGTTCCCGCTTCGTATCCATACACTGCCAGAAGCCATGATGCGCATAACTCATCAGCTGGCCTTCATTGGCAAGCTTTTCAAGCACGTCGCGTTCGAACACTGTCCTGTCCCCTTCGATATAATCGAAAATTTCCGGCTGAAGAACCATAAACCCGGCATTTATCTGGGCCCCGTCGCTCGCACTTTTTTCGCGGAACGCATGGACTGCATTGTCCCCTCCGATATCAAGCACGCCTTTTTGCTGTTGGAGGGTGACCGAAGTCAGTGTTGCAATTTTACCATGCTGCTTATGGAAAGAGATCAGTTTGCTGATATCCACATCACAGACCCCGTCACCATACGTCATCAGAAAGGGAGCGTTCCCAATATAAGGCTGGATCCGCTTGATCCGTCCCCCCGTCATTGTTTCAAATCCGGTATCGACTACGGTTACCTTCCACGGCTCCGCCTTCCGGTTATGGATGATCATCCTCTCCTGAGGATCGTCTTTTGTGAAGTCAAACGTGATATCCGATGTGTACAGGAAATAGTCGGAAAACCACTGTTTGATCATATGCTGCTTATAGCCGGCACAGATGACGAATTCATCGATTCCGAAATACGAATATCCTTTCATGATATGCCAAAGAATCGGCATATTGCCAATTTCTATCATGGGCTTGGGCTTAAATTGGGATTCTTCTGAGAATCTGGTGCCAAAACCACCGGCCAGGATAACTGCCTTCATTCCGTCGTCCTCCTGTCGTGTTATATGCGGTACTCTATCATCTTTAACCAGAAGTGTCAATTTGCACATCGCAACACTGTGGCTTGTCAAAAAAGCAGAATATGTGCCATAATGGAGAGCGCATTTTGCATTCAAGGAGCTGAAGCCATGCAACACGGTACGATTTCATTTGTCATTCCAGTTTATCGTAACTTTGATGGCATCTATCCCACCCTCGACAGCCTGTTCCTTCAGGATTACCCCTCGATTGAGCTCATCATATCCGATGACGGTTCACCCAATTACGATGCTGAACTTCCCCGGCTCACATCATATATTGAAACGCACAGGACACCCAATATTGTACGCGTTCTTTTCAACCACCTTCCAGAGAACCAGGGAACAGTCTGCAACGCCAATCAGGCATATCAGCTCGCAACAGGCACATACATCAAGGACCTTTCGCCCGAAGATACGCTGGCCGCTCCGGATGCACTGTCCAGATATGTCTCTTTTCTGAACCAGAGCGGCTGTCTGATCTGTTTCTGCCGCCAGGAAGGCGTTACGGAAACCGGCGAAAGCGTGCCGCACCTCGCTTCAAGTGCCGAAGACTATGATGTTCTGCGCACCATGTCTCCATCTCAGCTCCGGAACCGCCTTTTTGCAAGGAACTGCCTGCCTGCTCCTGCATGGTTCGCCAAACGTGAACTCTTTGAAAAATACGGCTACTATTCCTCCCTGACCCGCCTTGTCGAAGATTATCCCTACTGGCTGCACCTGTGCAATGAGCAGGTCCCCATTGCCTTTATGGACGATGTACTGATTCATTACCGTCTGAGCAGTTCAGGGGGCGGGAACTACAGCCCGGCATTTATCAAAGACGTGATCGCCATCAATGAGAAAGCTATCTTCCCCTTCGACAGACGTTTCGGTCTTTTCCAGCCCTTGTATAATGCTCTGAAAAAAGCTGGTCTTATGGCTTATATGGACCTGGCGCTATGGGAAAGCTATACACCCCGTAAAAAAGTCTCAGCCGTATTTCGGCACGGCCCATTTTTTCTCTTTATCCGTCTTCAGGCATTCCTATTCCGCATGAAGAACAGAAACACAAAGCGGTCATGAAACAGTCGTCCCGGAAAGTCTGTCCTTCCGTGGGCCGTGCCTTATGAAAAGCACCGCCCCGGGTGTGCTGCTCATCAGTTTGAAAGGCCCCGGTACCTGAGGCCTGCCCATGTTTTTTTAAGGAGCCTGTCTGTCATTGACCGCTTCTGTGCTGCCCCCATGGGGTCCTTCATGACCCTTATGAACCAGTTCCGCCCGTGGGCAAGACCCGGCAGATGGGTCCTGCTCCGGATTCAGGATATCCGGCAAAAGAAGAACCTGTTCCTTTGCCGTTTTGGATACTGTGCAACCCATCGACCGGATGCGGCCCATGACAGACGGGGCCCATCAGATGCCGAACCTGCCGTTTTACCATAAACCTGTTATCAGATGAACGCAGAAAGAAAGGATTATTATGGCTTTTGAAATTGTACGCTATACAGATGCCTGGGAAGAAAAATGGGACCGTTTTGTCATGCAATCCGCCTTTAACGGCACGTTCCTTCAGACCCGGCATTTTCTGAATTATCATCCACAGGGGCGGTTCACTGACGCTTCACTTCTCTTCCTGCAGGGCAGTCAGATTGCGGCCGTGATCCCGGCATGTGAAGTTTCAGAGAATGGAAAGCGTTGTTTTTACTCACATAAAGGGAGTACTTTCGGAGGATTCGTCATTGACAAAGCCAAATATAATATTTCCTCCCTTGAAACACTTTTTGAGACTTTTGAAAAATATATCATACAGGAAGGCTATCATGAGGCCTTCATCAAGAACACTTCTGATGTCTTTTCTGAAGGAAGCAATGAGCTTCTGGATTATTACTTCTATAAAAACGGCTATACGGTCATAGACGAGCTCAGTTTCTACATAGACTGCAGCCGTACAGGCGATGATATTCTCTCCTCATGGTCATCCGGAAGACGGCGTGATTACAAATACGCTCTGAAAAATGATCTGCTCTTCCGCCGCCTTGAGGGGGATGATGAACTTGCATCCTTCTATGACATCCTTGTCAGTAACCTGGCGCGGCACAATGCCCGACCCGTCCATACCCTTGATGAACTCCGGGAATTCCGGGACAGCCGTCTGCAGGACATCGTGGATTTCTTTGGTGTTTTTCACCATGGTGAGCTCATTGCCGGTACCATGCTGTTCTACTTCAGGAAAAACGTCCTCCATACTCAGTACCTTGCTCAGAAAGCAGAGTATGCCTCACTTTTCACAATGAATTATCTGAACTACAACCTGATCCGGCTCGCCAAAGAAAAAGGGTTCTCAAAATTCTCTTTTGGGATCAGCACGGAAGAACGCGGAAAAATCCTGAATACGGGACTGGCTGTTTTCAAAGAAGGTTTCGGAACACAGTTCTGCAACAACAGGTCCTATGACAAGCAGTTTGTGCTCCCCTGTTCCGGTTCATGCTGACCCTGACATCCCAATGAAAAAAAGCTGATGCGATAACGCACCAGCTTTTTTCAGGTTCAAGCGAGAAGCTTCTCTGCGTCCTCGCGCAGTTTTCCGTTAAGCGTTTCCGCTTCCTGTGCAGAAGCAGCATTGGAATTGACATAAAGCTTGATTTTGGGTTCTGTTCCGGAAGGACGCACGCATACCCAGTTGCCGCCTTCAAGCTCATAATAGAGTACATCAGAGGACGGAAGGTCCATGGTTTCCGTTCCGCTCTCACTTACGCGGGTATGGGCAAGATAATCCCGAACAGCTGTGACTTTGAGCCCTGCAAGGGTCTTTGGAGGATTCATCCGCAGATCTTTCATAATCGTCTTCATGCGGCTGAGTCCATCCATGCCGGGCAGTGTCTTGGAGACAACCTTTTCCACATAGTAGCCATACTTCTTAAAGATTTCCTGCATCTTATCATACAGCGTGACACCCTCAGCCTCGCAGGCTGCTGCAACCTCAGAAATCAGCAGGCTGGCGTTGACACCGTCTTTATCGCGTACAAACGTGGAAGACAGGAAGCCATAGCTCTCCTCAAAGCCAAACAGGAAGGTGTTCGAACCAGTATCCTGGAACTGCTGGATCTTCTCGCCGATAAACTTGAAGCCGGTAAGCGTCTCGAACATTTTTACGCCATAGCTTTCGCAGATCCGGTTTGCCAGAGATGTGGAAACAATCGATTTTACCGCTGCACCGTTTGCAGGCAGTGTGCCCTGCTTTTTCTTTGTGGAAAGAATGTATTCAAGAAGCACACAGCCAATCTGGTTGCCGGTAAGCAGCTGGAACACCCCATCATGTCCACGCACAGCCACACCCAGGCGGTCACAGTCAGGGTCGGTAGCAAAAATCACGTTGGCATGTACCTGGTCAGCCAGCTTCTCAGCGAGTACAAAGGCTGTGGGATCTTCAGGATTCGGCACCTTGAGGGTAGTAAAATCCGGATCCGGAAGTTCCTGCTCGGGAACAACTGCCACTTTCGTGATCCCAATTTCTTTGAGCATGCGCCGTACCGGCACATTGCCTGAACCATG
>CAMNGW010000198.1 GCA_946538615.1 uncultured Clostridia bacterium | reverse complement strand
CCGGCTATGAAGCCATCATCATCAACAACAATCCGGAAACCGTGTCAACAGACTACACCACATCGGACAAGCTGTATTTTGAACCGCTGACCCCTGAGTCTGTCATGGACATCATTGATTTTGAAAAGCCTGAGGGTGTCATTGCAAGCCTTGGCGGCCAGACCGCGATCAATCTGGCTGCGCCGCTCATGGAGCGGGGCGTCAAGCTCATCGGCACGGACTGTGAGGCAATTGACCGCGCTGAGAACCGTGACAGCTTTGAAAAAGTGCTGGAGAGCCTGAATATCCCGCAGCCGCAGGGCAGAGCCGTGACGAGCATCGAGAAAGGCGTTGCAGCGGCTTCCGAGATCGGCTATCCTGTACTTGTGCGCCCCTCTTTTGTGCTCGGCGGACGGGCCATGCAGATCGTGGGCAATGAAAAACAGCTCCGGCAGTATCTTAAGAGCGCTGTGGAAATCGATGCAGACAAGCCCGTTCTGGTGGATAAGTATATCCAGGGCAAGGAAGTAGAGGTTGACGCGATCTGCGACGGGCACAATGTATTTGTCCCGGGCATTATGGAGCTGGTGGAACGGACCGGTGTCCACTCCGGCGACTCCATCAGCGTATATCCGACATTCTCCATCTCCAACCGGGTCAAGGGGATCATCCTTCAGTATGCGAAAGCACTTGGCCTGGGGATCGGCATTATCGGCCTTTACAACATCCAGTTTATTGTGGACAAGAATGAGAATGTCTATATCATTGAGGTGAACCCCCGCTCATCAAGGACGGTCCCGTTCCTTTCCAAGAGCACGGGCTACAGTCTTGCAGATATCGCCACCGAGGTCATTCTCGGCAAGACGCTTAAAGAACTGGGCATCTTCGATATCTATCCTGAGGAAAAGAAACGGTGGTACGCCAAGGTGCCTGTCTTCTCTTTCAACAAGATCCAGGGACTGGATGCTTACCTCTCCCCTGAGATGAAGTCCACAGGTGAAGCCATAGGATATGATGACAAATTGTACCGTGCCCTTTATAAGGCACTGCAGGCCGGCGGCATGCACCTGCAGAACTATGGCACAGTGTTTGCCACAATTGCTGATTCGGACAAAGAAGAAGCGCTTCCCCTGATCCGCCGTTTTTATGAGCTGGGCTTCAATATTGAGGCTACAGAGGGAACAGCAAAATTCCTCAAGCAGAATGGGATCCGCACCCATGTGCTCAAGAAAATTTCTGACGGCAGCGATGAGATTCTGGAATCCATCCGTCAGGGACACATTGCCTATGTGATTAATACACGGGACATCGGGGCAGACAGCACGCTTTCAGATGGACACGCCATCCGTCTGTGCGCCACGCAGAACAATGTCACGATTTTCACGGCGCTGGACACTGTGAGAGTTGTGCTTGATGTGCTTGAGGAGACAACCCTTACCATTTCCATGATCAATGACTGATTGAGGCACATATGCAAGAAAGAATGTTTACGGTCACACAAAATCGCCCCATTGCCAGGGATGTTTACGAGCTCTGTCTGAAGGGGGATACCGGGGCGATCTCCGGTCCCGGGCAGTTTGTGAATGTGAAACTGGACGGTTTTTTCCTGCGCCGGCCCATCTCCGTGTGCAATGTGCAGGGCGATGAACTGACGCTGATTTATAAAGTCGTCGGCGAGGGGACCAGGGCGATGCAGGGCATTCAAGCCGGCACACTGAACCTGCTCACCGGGCTTGGGAACGGCTATGACGTGTCCCGCAGCGGGGACGCACCCCTGCTCATTGGCGGCGGTGTGGGCGTCCCGCCCCTGTATCTGCTGGCGCGCAGACTTTGCGAAAAAGGCGTACGCGTACAGACCATTCTCGGCTTCAACAGCAGGCAGGACGTGTTTTACGAGGACGCTTTCCGGGAACTTGGGGATGTCACAGTGACCACTGCAGACGGTTCGTATGGCAGGAAGGGGTTTGTGACAGACGTCCTTTCAGAAAAGGAATATTCCTATTTCTATACGTGCGGCCCCCTGCCCATGCTCCGGGCGGTATACAATATGAGCCGCGGTGAGGGCGAATTCAGCTTTGAAGAGCGGATGGGATGCGGATTTGGGGCCTGCATGGGCTGCAGCTGCAGGACCATAACGGGGACGAAGCGGATCTGTAAAGACGGACCTGTGCTGCGGAAGGAGGAGATCCTGTGGGAAGGCTGAGTGTCACACTGTGCGGACTGCCACTTGACAACCCTGTTATTCCGGCCAGCGGTACGTTTGGCTACGGTTACGAGTTTGCAGAGCTTTACGACATCAATATGCTGGGCACCTTTTCCTTTAAGGGAACGACAGGCCAGGCGAGATTCGGGAACCCATGTCCGAGAATTGCAGACTGCACATCAGGCATGATCAATGCCGTGGGGCTGCAGAACCCGGGCGTGGATGCGGTGATCGCTCATGAACTTCCCGAACTGGCCAAGGTTTTCCATAAGCCGGTAATGGCCAATATTTCCGGATTCTCCCTTGAAGAGTACTGCGAGGTGGCCAGAAAGCTGGATGCCTGCGAACAGATCGGGTGGTTCGAAGTCAATGTCTCCTGTCCGAATGTGCATGGGGGCGGCATGAGCTTCGGCACACAGCCTGAAGCCGCGGCGGAGGTGGTACGGGCTGTAAAAGCGGCCGTCCACAAACCGGTCCTTGTCAAGCTGTCACCGAACGTCACAGATATTGTGTCCATAGCGCGTGCATGCGAGGACGCCGGAGCAGATGGCATCAGTCTGATCAATACCCTCCTGGGCATGCGCATGGACATAAGGCGCCGCAAACCGGTGCTGGCCAATGTCATGGGTGGGTTTTCGGGACCGGCCATCTTCCCTGTGGCTCTCCGGATGGTCTATCAGGTCTATCAGGCCGTCCATATCCCTGTTGTCGGCATGGGCGGCGTGAGCTGCGCCAGGGATGTCATAGAGATGATGCTCTGTGGGGCGACAGCTGTGGAAATCGGTGCCCAGAACCTTGTTTCACCTTACGCCTGCCGGGATATTATTGAAGCCCTGCCGCAGGTGATGGATGAATATGGGATTGATAACCTTCAGGACATTGTGGGAGGAGGACATAGAGTATGAAAGATGTCATTATTGCCTGTGATTTTCCGGATGAGAAAGCAACCCTGACTTTCCTGCAGCCTTTTATGGGCCTGGCACGCAAGCCTTACCTCAAGATTGGCATGGAACTGTATTATGCGGCCGGTCCGCAGATGGTGAGGAAGATCAAGGAAAGCGGATTTTCCATTTTTCTGGATTTGAAATTGCATGATATTCCGAATACAGTCAAAAGGGCCATGCAGGTCCTGAAGAATCTGGATGTGGATATGGTGAACCTGCATGCCGCAGGCGGTACAGAGATGATGCGCGCGGCGCTCGAGGGACTGACAAGGGATGACGGGACAAGGCCGATCCTCATTGCAGTGACCCAGCTGACAAGCACATCCCAGGATGTCATGACAAAGGAACTGCTCATTGACAGGCCCCTGGATGAAGTTGTCATGCATTATGCAAAAAATGCGCAAAGCTCCGGGCTCGATGGCGTGGTATGCTCACCTCTTGAAGCGGGAAAGGTCCATGATGTCTGCGGGTCAGGTTTTATTACCGTTACGCCTGGTGTACGCTTCGCCGGCGGCGAAGCAGGTGACCAGAAGCGTGTCACAACGCCCGGCATGGCGGCAGAACTGGGTTCAGATTTCCTTGTTATGGGACGGCCGATCACAGGGGCCCAGGATCCTGTGGAAGCCTACGGACGTGCAATGCGGGAATTCAATCAGCAGTAAAAAAGGAGAGCAGAAAGATGAATCTTACACAGGTTGCCAATCAGATTGCCGGTGATCTTCTGAACATTCAGGCAGTGATTTTCCGTCCGGATGAGCCCTTTACATGGGCCAGCGGCATCAAGAGCCCGATTTACTGTGACAACAGACTGACCCTGACGGCGCCAGAAGTGCGCACCCATGTTGAGGAGGGTCTTGCACAGCTGATCCGTGAGTATTATCCGGAATGCGAAGTTCTCATGGGGACGAGCACGGCGGGCATTGCTCATGCAGCCATTGTCGGTCATATCATGAACCTGCCCATGGGCTATGTCCGCGCCAGTGCGAAGGACCACGGAAGACAGAACCAGATCGAGGGCCGCCTGGTACCGGGTCAGAAAGTGGTTGTGGTGGAGGACCTCATTTCTACGGGGGGCAGCGTGCTGGATGTGGTGAATGTGCTCCGTGAAGCCGGTGCGCAGGTTCTCGGAATTGCTTCCATTTTTACCTACAATATGAAAAAGAGTGAGGAAAGGCTCGGACAGGCGAATGTCGTGAACCATTCCCTGACCCATTTTGATGCCATGGTAGAGGCTGCCGCTGAGAAGGGGTATATCCGCAGGGAAGATGTGACACGCCTGATTGCCTTCAGGAACAATCCAAGTGATGAAAGCTGGATCGGCGCATGAGACATCTGATCGATATTCTGGACCTGAGCCTGAGTGAGATTGACGATCTCATCCGGACAGCGGAGGATATGATTGATCATCCCGCAGCGTATGCCCACCGCTGTGACGGGCAGATCCTTGCCAGTCTGTTTTATGAGTCAAGCACAAGGACACGTCTCAGCTTTGAATCGGCGATGTGTGCCCTTGGCGGCAAAGTGATTGGTTTTTCTGATGCTGAGACTTCATCGGCATCCAAGGGAGAGAGCCTTCAGGACACCATCCGTGTGGTGAGCGGCTATGCGGATATCATAGCCATGCGCCATCCCAAAGACGGAGCGGCACTGGCTGCAGCCATGACGGCTGAGGTTCCCGTGATCAATGCGGGTGACGGCAGCCATAACCATCCTACACAGACGCTCACTGACCTTCTGACAATGCACAGAGAGAAAGGCCGGCTCAGCGGTATGACCATCGGCCTTTGCGGCGATCTCCGCTATGGGCGCACGGTCCACTCGCTCGTTGAAGCATTGAGGCGCTATCCGAATATGCGTTTTATTCTCATTTCACCTGAAGACCTGCGCATGCCGGAATATGTTCTGGAAATGCTTGAGACAAACGGACAGAGCTTTACTGAGACAAGTGATCTTGATGAAGCCCTCCCGGATCTGGACATCCTTTATATGACCCGGATCCAGCGGGAACGTTTTTCAGACCCCATGGAGTATGAACAGCTCAAAGACAGCTATATTCTCACCCGTGACCGCCTCAGACGGGCCAAGGCAGACATGGCAGTTCTCCATCCCCTGCCGCGGGTCAATGAGATTGCCACTGATGTTGACGACGATCCAAGAGCTGCGTATTTCCGTCAGACCAGAAACGGCAAGTTTATCCGCATGGCCCTGATCCTGAAACTGCTGTCCGAGAGGGACGGAAGATTTCAGCTGATTCCTGAAGATGCAGAACCTCTTGTCTTTGGCAAATGTCCCAATGCAAGATGCATCACGGGAAGCGAGAGCACTGTCAAGCCTTATCTCAGACGGGAAAAAGGACATGATTTTGCAAGATGTCTGTTTTGTGACGCCAAATTGAGAACTTAACAGGAAACACCGGGTAGCCATTTCCCGGTGTTTTTTCATGGTCCATCTCTTTTCAGACAGAAAACGTTATGTTATAATGTGTACAGATGGATATACAAGCGATGCGAGTACAGAGAGGAATAAAAATGGATAGCAGGAAAAAGACAATTGACGTCAGGCATATGACAGGCAATTTCTATCCCGCACTGAAAAATGAGGCGGAACGACTCCCACAGGGAACTGTTTTTGAAATTATTCAGACCTTTGACCCCATCCCATTGTATGAGACGATGGAAAAGCTCGGCTATTCCCATTATACCGAACAGGTTTCCATGCATGAGTACCATGCTGTATTTACCCGTGAAAAGGTAATGAATCAGGCGGATATGATCCCGATCCGTCCACCGGCGCTTTCCAGTATCCCGGTCATTGATGAGAGCCTGGGACAGAAAGCAGTAGAGTTCTGGGACATTACATGGAATGATGAAAAACATTTTCTGTCCAGCGACATCCTGCGTGTAATCTCCATGGCCAATGCTGTGGGTTCCGGACACCTCCGGCAGGCCACGCGCGAATTGCTCAAAGCCTATGCCCACGGCCTGGACTCAAGGGCACTTGATGATGTTTTCGTATTGCTGGTCTGGAACCATGGCATTGGGTACTTCAGCTCTGAAATTGGGCCCAGTAAACTGTTTCAGGCATATCAGCTCATCAAGAAGATGGAAAAGAAAGGCGAAACCAGGGACACCATCAATGTCAAGCTGCAGGAGAAATTTGGCGATGACAGCGCTTTTAACAAAAACAATTAAGATCAGAACATGTCCAGCAAAAGATATATAAATGGGACCGCCTGAAGAATTGGGCGGTTTTCTTTTGATGCTGAGAGGAAAATATGGAAAATAGGCCCTTTGCGTACCCTGCTTTTTCCGGTAGAATGCATGGTGCGCAGAGGGTGATGTGCCCCACAGCGATGATGAAGAAAGGAAGACAACCGTATGCGCTATGATGGAAGAAAAAATGATGAAGGACGTAAAGTAAGGATTATTCCTGATTTTGTATCCAAGGCAGCAGGCAGCTGTCTGATTGAGACAGGCGGAACCAGAGTAATCTGCACGGCATCAGTGGAAGAGACGCTCCCGCCCTGGCGGCGCGATTCCGGTCTGGGCTGGGTCACAGCTGAGTATGCCATGCTCCCGGCGTCCACGGGACAGAGGAAGCGCAGGGATGGAGCCCAAAAAGACGGACGGAGTGTAGAGATCCAGCGCCTTATTGGCCGTGCGATCCGGCAGGCCGTGGATATGCGGGCCCTGGGACCGCGGGAGATCACACTGGACTGTGATGTGCTTGAGG